>CAIQLZ010000065.1 GCA_903872785.1 Candidatus Levyibacteriota bacterium | reverse complement strand
ACCTTTTATTTACGCCCTTAGTTAAAAATAAATATCTATATCTTTTGTCGGGTTTATTTATATATATTTTAACTTCTGTCTTTTTAGGTTTACCTGACATAATTTTTGGCGGGAAAAGTATGTACTCGTATCTTTACGACAACATAATCGGAATTTCGGAATACGCAAAAAATTATAAACCGGGGCATTCTTTGTTTGCCTTAAATTTTTTACATAAGTTTCCGGATATTTTTGGTCATGCGCTGTATTTGTTAACCGTAATTACGGTTATTTATTTATTTATATCATTAGTGTCAAATTTAATCCGCAAAAAATATGGGCCTATAAAATTACGTTTGTTTTTATTGTTATCATTTTTTATTTTTTTAATTACTTTATTTTCGCTTGGAATATTTATTGTTGCAAACAGGGCAGTAGTTTTATTGCCCTTTGTTATTTTTTTAAATTTATTAGCCTTCAAAGATCTTTTGCCGTTCTTTAGAAATAATATTCATATCAAAAGGCTTACTATTTTGATTTTTGCGTTTTTATTATTAATTCAATTTTTTGAATCATATATCTGGGTGGCTGTAAAAATATTGCCTCTTCCGCAGCAGTTATCATCAAGCTGGGTATTGAAGAATATTCCTGCAGGGTCCAAGATAGGATTAGAAAATATACCGATCTATCAATTTGAACCGGATTTCATAACAAAGGAATTTTACTACAATCAATATCATCCGTCTTATAAGATAGTATTTTCTTACTTTGTTATAAACAGTAAGTCAGCTAATTTACCAAAGTTCATAATTATTTCTGATGTTTATCACAGTGGTAAATATTATAAAAATTCCGATAAAAATGATCTTGTTAAGAGAATAAGAATTGAAGGATATAAAGAATTTGCTTATTTTCCGTTAAAAATTCCTTTTTACAGTTATTTTGATTCCAATTTTGATTATTTAAGCATGGGGTTGACAGCTTACCCGCAAAGCATATCGATTTTTGAAAAGATTTCGGATGAAAACTAATTTAAAACTTATCTTAAAAGCAATCTTTTTTTCATTGGCCGCGGTTATCGTGCTTATTTTTACATTTAAAAAAATCAGAACTGTGTTTCCGGTTCCAATGATTAATGGCGATAAGTTGGTGGGTTTTTCGCAATATTTCGGATATCCTTTTTATTTTGACACGGTATTTTTCTTTTTTATAATATTTTTGCCGGCAATGCTTTTGCTTTTTTTTTATTTTTGTAAGCGCAGATGAGAATAATATTTTCCTTTTTTAAAAAAAATACAGATCTGATACTGGTTTTCGCATCAACTTTTTTATTGGCGTTTCCCTACATAATTGATATATGTAGTGGATATTTGAATTATAATATTTTTGATTTACAGTCTTTTTTATTGTGGGATTATTCTTTAATTAAGCATTTGGTTCCGTATAAAGATACACCTTATCCGTATGGGATATTACAGTACTATAAGGAAAGTAATTTATATTCGTTGATTTCATACTATGCGATAGCTCCTTTAAATTTTTCGCTTATATTTTATATTCTAAAGAAAGTTATTAAGAATAAACATTTTCTCTACATATCGTTTGCCATATTCTCTCTGTTTGTTTTTAACATTACCGGATTTGTCGTATTTGCGCGTTATGGAATATTTATCGCTTTTTCCCTGTTGTTTTCAAAGCTCTTATTTTATCAGGGAAATAATTCAAAAAAATTATTCTTTTCAATTGGGATTATTATGGGATTAATATTTATTTTGGTAAATGATCAGGGGGCATATCTCTTTTTATCATTTGTTATTATTTTTTTTGCAAATGATTTATTGCGGGGTAAGATAAATAATCCATTTCCCTGTCTTTATTTCTCTTATTTTAAAAGAACCGTTAAGAAGTTTGCTTTTTTAACATTCGGTTTTCTTGTCGGAATACTTCCTTTAATTATTTTCCTTACTTATTACAATTCAATTTCTCAGTTTATTTATTACTTCAAGGATTTAAGGGATGTTGCAATAGTAACCAAGACTCCATTTTTTAATTATATTACGACAAAAGATAATTTATTTACGGTATTTATTATGTGTTTTTCTATTTTGTATGTAATTTATAAAAAAGTTATTTTGAAAAAAGGCAATAGCCTTTTTACTTTAATTCAGGCATCATTAATTGTCGATATTTTGATACTGGAGCAAAAAAGCATTATTAGATCAATCTCAACCCAGATAACTTTTGTTGCCTTCATTTTGTTGATTGTAGTTTTTTATGAGCTGATAAATCTTCAGGAATTAAGTTATTTTACGGATAGATTCAGGAAAATCATTTATTTATCCGTGATTGTAATAATTTTAATTGCGTTCCAACTTACCCGTAATAGCCTGGGAAGCTACAGTATTAAAAATATTAGCGAAAGTTTAGGGATGTTGGCTAACGGTAAATGTTACGGAAATAATCTTAAAATTTTCCTGGCAAAGAACCCTTCTTATCGAAATGCATATAAATATGTTAAAACCCGGGTGGGCTATTCTGGTAAAATTTTTAGTTTTCCTCCCGGTGATTCGGTTTTTTATCTGCTATTCAATCAAATTCCGCCGTATTATAATTCCGTTTGGAATTCTTCCCTGGCTAATTCTCAATATGAAATTAATTATATTGAAAAAAATAATGTCGAATTTATTTTCTTAAATACGGATGCCTCAATTCAGGATGGTGTACCTAATTATATTAGATTGCCCTTAGTCTATAAATTTATCTTAAATAATTTTTATCCTATTTATAAAATAGACAATTATTTAATTTTAAAGAAAAATATAAATATGGATTTTTTTAATTCAAAAATATTGAAAAACATTTCGGAATATAAAGAGGATATAACAAAGATATATCTTAATAAAATTCCATATTCGGAAGGATTATATAAGTACACAAATTTAAAATTAAACGGCAAATTGCTGATAAAGACCGATCAGGTAAATATGCTTAATTTATTCCTAAGCAATAATAATCTAAATTCTGAGAATAAAGTAATAGTAACTGTTTCGCATTCAAAACCAGCGAATTTAAACACTCTGGAATTAACTACCGGCGAAGGGGACCAGACGGAGGTTTTCTATAATGCATGTAAAAAAGATGAGAAATGCATCGTAAATCTTGCGAATATCCCTTTATTTTATAAAGGGAGAATTATCAGAAAAATAATACCCGATAAAAATTTTAGCGGAAGCTTAGAGATTTTTGAAATCAATAAGAGAGTAAATTTATGGTAGAGAACAGGTTCCCGTAGGAGAACGGGATAATAATCCTCAAAATTGGTAAAATAGGCATATGGGATATTCAAAGCAAACCTTTATCGGGATTTCGTGGATGAGTGCGTTTCGGATTTTTTCAAGAGCAATAGCCTTTATCAGGATTATTATTTTGGCCAGGCTGCTGGTTCCTTCCCAATTTGGAATATTTGCTATCGCTTCAATGGCTTTAGCTCTTTTGGAAATATTAACGGAAACCGGAATAAATGTTTTTTTGGTTCAGGAAAAAGCTGAAATTAACGAATACGTGAATGATGCATGGATAGTTTCAATAATTAGGGGCATATTAATTACTCTTTTTATCATTTTAACCGCACCTATTGTAGTTGCTTTTTTTAAGATTCCGCAAGCTACAGGGATAATATTTCTAATAAGTATTGTTCCTTTTATAAGAGGATTTATTAATCCTGCTGAAGTTAGATTTCAGAAGAAACTGGAATTTAGCAAGGAGTTTTATTTCAGGTCGGCAATATTTGGATTTGATTCTTTGGTTGCTGTACTAGCCTGTTTAATAACACGAAGCGCAACCGGTCTGGTTTTTGGATTGCTTGCCGGCGCCGCGCTTGAAGTTATTTTATCTTTTGTTTTAATAAAACCCGTACCATCTTTGAAATTTAATTTGCAAAAAATTACTAAAATATTCCATAAAGGCAAATGGGTAACTTTGTACGGTTTTTTTAATTATGCTGCTTCCGAAGGGGATAATGTAACAATCGGAAAATTGCTCGGACCTGCTTCATTAGGAATATATCAAATGGGATATACAATTTCCACGCTGCCTGTCAGTGAGGTTTCAGATGTCGTAAATAAAGTCACCTTTCCCGTTTATGCAAAAATGTCAGAAGATAAGTCCAGATTGAGAAAAGGATTTAGGAAAACTATATTATTAGTATCCTTAATATCTGTTTTTTTGGGACTGATAATCTATTTCTTTCCTAAGGCTCTCTTTATTCTGATATTCAGTCAAAAGTGGGCAGAGACTATTAATATTCTAAAGCCCCTGGCTGTTTATGGTGCAATCAGAGGAATTTCTGGAACAACATCATCCCTGCTATTGGCCGTCGGAAAGCAAAAATACGTTGCAGGCATGACCTTTGCCAGGTTTATTGCACTCATAATTACGATTATTCCTTTAACAGTAATTTATGGTTTATTCGGAGCGGCCATGTCGGTTTTATTGTCAGGCGTCATAGAATTGCCATTGGCGATTTATTATGCAAACTTAATATTTAGAAAAGAATCTAAAAAATCTGATAAATGAAAATTGCAATTTTTCACGAACTGGATTCCGGAGGAGCCAAGAGAGTAGTTAATGAATTCGTAAAAAGATTGGATAAAGTTCTGGATATTGACTTATATTATGTTGGTAGCAATGAGGATAGGCAGATAGTAAAAAACGTAAAAAATATTTTTTACTATCCATTTTACCCAAAGCCATGGAAAGGTAATGATTGGAGGACAAGAATATATAAAGATACGGTTGAGCTTTATAATCTTTATAGATTGCATAAAAAGATAGCTCAAGATATTAAATCAAAAGATTATCAATATATTTTTATCCATCCTTCAAAATATACTCAGGCTCCGTTTCTGCTTCGTTTATTAAATAACTGCATTTATTATTGTCAGGAACCATTAAGGATAGTTTATGATCCTGCTATTGCAAATCTTAAAAATATCCCGTTTCCTAAGAATCTGTATGAATTGATTAATAGAAAAATCAGAAAATGGATTGACAAAAAAAATTTTAAAAACGCTTCAATTGTTTTGGCAAATTCAAATTTCTCAAAAAAATTTATTAGAAAATCTTATAAGGCAAAAGCTGCGGTCTGCTATTTGGGTGTAGATACGGATTTTTTTAGACCCTTAAATCTAAAAAAAACAATTGACGTCTTATTTATCGGAAATAGAAAGGAAGGGTATGGGCTTTTAAATAAGTTGTCTGAGAAGCTTAAAAATGAAATTAGAATAAAAGCAATATTTAGAGATGCAGGAGAATCAGGCATTTCCGATAAAGATTTGCTTGAAATTTATAATAAGTCTAAGGTACTGGCGGCACTAAATCATAATGAGCCCTTCGGATTAATACCCCTTGAAGCAATGGCATGCGGGATTCCTGTAATTGCAGTGGATGAGGGTGGTTATACGGAATCAGTTGTAGATGGTAAAACCGGATTTTTGATTCCAAGAAATTTAAATACTTTTTACGAAAAAATTGAAAAACTCATGAAAAATGACCAAGTAAGAGTTGAAATGGGGAAAAATGCCCGTGAAAATATTTTACAAAATTGGACCTGGAATAAAAGCATTGAAAGGTTTTTAAAAATTATTAAATATGAAAAATAAAAATATTCAAGTGTCTATTATTATTGTTAATTATAAAGTAGAGAAGGAATTGTTAGATTGCATTTCTTCAATTGTTGATTCAAAACCCAAAATACGGTTCGAAATGATTATTGTAGATAATGGCTCAGGAGGTGGCTTAAAAAAATTAATGAGCAAATTTGGTGATATTAAATACATAAAAAGTCCGGAAAATATCGGCTTTAGTGCGGGAAATAACTTAGGAGCAGGGGCAGCGCAAGGTGAATATCTCTTTTTCTTAAATCCGGACGCTATTGTGAAAGAAAATTCGCTAGATATACTTTATAATTTTGCAAAAAATAATCCACAAACCGGAATGATTGCTCCGCTCCTTTTTGATCCGCACAAAACTGCATATCCCAATCAAGGGAGCAACGAATACAATTTAATAAGTTCCATAGTTACGTCGTCCTTTATAAATAAACTATTTCCCAATAATCCGGTGTCCCGGAAATTTTTTCATAAAAATTGGACAAAAAACGAAATAGAAGAATTTGATGTTGTTCCCGGAACGGCATTTATGATTTCTAAGGCTCTATTTGAAAATATAGGAATGTTTGATGAGAAATATTTTCTATACTTTGAAGAGTATGATTTGGCAAAGCGAATAAAAAAGTTGGGATACAAAAATTATATTGTTTCCGGGTCGAAAGTTATCCATATATGGGAGGCGAGTACAAAAAAAAGAAAAGATATAGATAGAATATTTTCCCAAAGCCGGTATTATTTCTTCAAAAAAAATTATGGAAGGATTTTTGCTTTTACCGTCGAACTCTTTTCAAATATAGGAAAAAACGAATTACTGATTGGGCTTATAGCTATTTTGTCTGCGTATTTAGGATTTTTTAGAATAAGAGAATTAATGCCTTTTATAGGTGATCAGGGCTGGTTTTATTTATCGGCAAGAAATATGCTTATAAATGGTCAAATTCCGCTGGTAGGTATTGCCTCAAGCCATCCTTGGCTGCATCAGGGTCCGTTCTGGTCTTATTTATTAGCCACATTTCTATTGTTGTTTAATTTCGATCCCGTATCGGGCGCATATCTCACTGTAATTTCGGGAGTCTTATCAGTTGTCGGAATTTACATTGTCGGTTCAATACTTTTTTCTAAGCGGGTGGGGATAATTGCATCTTTGCTATACGCAACTTCACCTCTTGCAGTTTATTACATGAGGTTTCCGTATCATACCAGTCCAATACCTGTTTTTGTCATAGCCTATATTTTTTCTTTGTTTAAAATTATCCGTAATAAATTAATTTATTTGCCATTGGCAGTACTTTTATTGAGCATCCTTTACAATTTTGAAATAGCAACTGCCACTATCGGGGCAGTTCTGATTTGGATATTGATATCTAAATTACTTAAAAAGGAAATTTCCGCTAAAGAAATTTTAAATAAAAAGATATTAATATTGTCTGTGCCTGCGTTTATAGTTCCCCTGGTACCTATGATATTGTACGACATAAAAAATGGTTTTCCGCAAACCCTAAAATTTGCTGCCTGGAGTTTTTATAGGGTAATTTCTATTTTCGGTTATAATCCGCAGCAGGCTTTTTCAATAAATAAAATTTCAATAATGTTTAATTTTCTGTTTACCAATTTTACCAAGTTAATTTTTGCTCAAAGTAGCGTAATTTCTTTCATAATTTTAATATTTTTGACTGTCTGGATGATTTATATGTTTCTTAAAAAGAAAAAGCTTGATTTACATAATTTAATTTTTTTGTTTACCATCTTTCCCTTAATTATTGTTATTTTTAATCAAATACCTTCAGATGCATATCTTCCAATGTTTTTTCCGGTCATAATTCTCCTTTTCTCCTTATTTATTGATTTTATTTTTGCTAAAAAAACAACTATTGTCCCGGTTTCTATTTTAATAATAATTCTAGTTGCGGGTAATATTAATTTTATGTTTAAAAATAATTTTACGTTTGATGGCTCGGAAAAGTTTTTTACACTTAATAAACGTTTGCAGGCAGCCAGTCAGATATTGAATATTACCCGGGGCAGAGATTATAATTTGATAGGTAAAGGACTGGGGAGCAAATTCGGAAGCTTTACAATGAATTATGAATATTTGACATGGTGGTTAGGGCACGGTCCGTCAAAAACGAATGAAAATCTTAAGATATATCTATCGGAATTTGTAAGCGGAATAAAGATAGAAGAAAGTAATGTTGGTAAATGATTAGTGCAATAATTTTAACAAAAGACGAAGAGGAAAATATAGGAAAATGTTTGGAATCGGTAAAGTGGTGTGACGAGATGATCATCGTAGATGATAAATCTTCCGATAGAACTGTTGAAATTGCCAAAAAATATAAAGCTGCTGTCTATACAAATTTTCTTGACAATGATTTTTCAGCTCAGCGCAATTTTGGCTTATCTAAGGCTAATAATGATTGGGTGCTTTTTGTAGATAGCGATGAGCTGATTTCCGACGCCCTGGCGTATGAGATATCAAATGCAATCAATTTAGGAGATCAAAATTTGCCTGGTTTTAACGGGTACTACCTAAAAAGAACGGATTTCCTATGGGGAAAACAATTAAGGTATGGTGAAACAGGGAATATCAAATTTTTAAGATTGGCAAAGAAAAATTGCGGTTTTTGGGAGGGTGCGGCTCATGAAAAATGGAAAATAAAAGGACGTGTCGGAAGCTTAGTAAATCCGCTGCTTCATTTTCCCCACAGAACCTTAGAGGAATTTCTTAAGGAAATTAATTTCTATACTGATTTACGGGCTGCCGATTTATATAAGAAAAAAGCGAAAGTGTATTGGTGGACGATTATTGCTTATCCAAAAACAAAATTTATTCTGAATTATTTTATCCGGGGAGGATTTCTTGACGGTTTGCCCGGGTTGGTTTTTGCTATAGTCATGTCATTTCATTCATTTTTAGTCCGGGGGAAATTATGGCAAAAAAACATGAAAAAATAATCAAGATTTTTTGCGTTTCCTTGATTTTTATTTTTGCATTTCTACTAAGGATTTGGAACCTAAATCAAATGGGCAGGACGTGGGATGAGAATACTTACATAGAGTGGGGCTATCGGCTTGTTAATTTAACGGGAAAAGGGGATTTTAAAAGCCCAAGTTGGTATAAAAATGAAGCAACCAACGGTCCCCCTCTTGCCTTATATTTTTACGGGGCAGCGTCTAAACTTGATGTCGGGAAATTCGATTCTGCGGGAAATCCCGTATTTAATTATGATTTTACGCATGCCCGGATAGTATCTGTTTTGCTTTCATCTCTTACGGCCGTCTTAATAACCGTGTTGGGATGGAGCTATATATCTTCCTTTGTGGGAATAGTATCAGGCGCGGTATTTAGCTTGCTGCCGATATCGCTTGGCTATTCCCAGCTGGCTACTTTGGAATCATTTATTCTTTTCTTTTTTACCGCCACCATCCTTTCATTTTTAAATTACTTATCAAATCATTCGAAAAAAAACATAATCCTGACGGGAGCGTTCTTGGGTTTAGCGCTATTGGTTAAATACACAAATTTCCTGCTGATACCCTTAATGATTTGGATATTTTTTATCTGGCATTTTAAAGATAAAAAACAGAGAATTCCTCTTAAAAATTACGTAAAAACTTTTTTGATAATATTTGCCGTTGCGTTTCTGGTGGTATTATTTCTTTGGCCAATGCCCTGGTTTCATTTAAAAGAGGTTTTTGCTCACAATATCGGATTAAGATATTCCCGCTATTCGATTCCGGAAGTTTTTTTTGGAAAGCTTATGTTAGTTCCAAATATATATTATCTTGTCTATTTTCTGATAACGACTCCGTTACTAATCTTGCTCTTTTTTTTAATCGGACTTTTAGGGATAAATCGCCAGAAAAGTTGGATCCTTTTTTCTCTTGTGGTTTGGTTTGTTTTACCGTTTGCCCAATCCTTTTATAACTTTCGTCAGCACGGAATTAGGTACATTATTGAAATTTATCCTCCCTTAGCGCTTATCTGCGGAATAGGAATCGGCTATATCTCCGGTAAATTAAGAAAGACTTGGTTAAAGATATTGTTTCTTGCGGGAACGGCATTTTATTTATTTTTTATCTTATATAAAATAAGCCCTTATTATCTCGATTATTTTAATGAAGTAGCCGGTGGGACTAAGAATGTCTACGAAAAACGCTTGTTTCAGCTGGGATGGTGGGGACAGGGAGTAAGGCAGGCAGCTAATTATGTCGAAAGAAATGCCCGTTTGAAATCGGCTGTCGGAATTGCCTTAAGCCCTGCTCAGGTCATGCCGTCCTTGCCGGAAATGTCCGTGACAATTTATGATCAAAGAAAGGAATATGATTATGTGATTGTTAATCTTTATAATATATTGCGTGAAGGATTTGATGACAGGATGATAAAGAAAAATTATAAATTAGCCTATCAGGTGAAGGCAGATGGCGCCACATTAGTTTTTGTCTACAAACATTTATAATATTTATGGAGACCAGGTCAGATTTTCCCAGTAGAAAATTACCCGACTATTTTATACAATAGTGAAAATCTATGAGCAAAAAAATAAGATGAATACCAATCTATCTATAGAAATAAAGAAATGCAGATCTTGCGGATCGGCAAAATTAAAAAATATCCTGTCTTTGGGGAATAGATATTTATCGGATTTTTCAAAAACAAATAAAAAGTCGGAAAAATATCCTCTAAATATCTTGCTTTGCGCGGAATGTGATTTACTGCAGCTAAAGCATAATGTTCCGGTTTTAGCACTTTATACCGAAAGATATGGCTATAAATCAGGAATAAATAAGACAATGCAGAACGAGCTGAAGGAAATTGTTGATAAATCACTAAATAAATTAGAAAAAAAAGGAAAAATAGTAGCAATAGACATTGGGGCAAATGACGGAACTCTTTTGGGTAATTACTCCGATTCAGTTTTCAAAATAGGAATAGAGCCGATTAAAAAATTTGCAAAAGAATGCGAATTCAAAGCAAATGTTGTAATCAATAATTTTTTTACTTACAACTCTTATTTTAAAAAATTAAAAACAAAAAAAGCAGATATAGTTACGGCAATATCTTGTTTTTATGACATGGAAGATCCCAATCGGGTTTTATCGGACATAAAAAAGGTCTTACAAAAAGACGGAATTTTGGTGATCCAGCAAAATTATCTGGTTGGAATGCTTGAGAAAAACGCATTCGACAATATCGTTCACGAGCATCTTGAGTATTATTCCTTACTTTCGCTGGAAAATTTATTAAAACGGCATAGTTTTGAAGTATTTAACGTTGAGGAAAGTGATATTAACGGCGGAAGTTTTAGGACATATATATGTAATACGGGTAAGAGAAGAATCTCCAAATCGGTTATTAGCATGAGGGCAAAAGAAGAAAAAATGAATTTAAAAAATAAAGAAATTTATGCAAGTTTTGCAAAAAGAGTAAAAAATAACAGAAAAAAATTATATAAATTGATACTGAATTTAACAAATAATAAAAAAAAGGTATTTGCATATGGAGCATCAACAAGAGGGAATACTCTCTTGCAATATTGCAGGCTAGATAATAAATTAATTAAAGCGGCTGTAGAGAGAAATTCCGAAAAATGGGGTAAGAAAATTGTTTCGGTCGGTATTCCGATAATTTCCGAAGAACAGGCAAGAATGGAAAAACCTGATTATATGCTTGTTTTACCTTGGTTTTTTAAAGAAGAGTTT
>CAIQLZ010000064.1 GCA_903872785.1 Candidatus Levyibacteriota bacterium | reverse complement strand
TACAAAGATATCGCAATTCTGGTCAGAGCAAATAATCATGCATCGATAATTACATCCGCTCTACAAAGACATAGAATTCCTTTTCAATTTTTAGGGCCGGGCTATCTTTTCCAACAGGAAGAAATAAAAGATTTAATTGCTTATCTTGCGTTTTTGACCAATCTTTCGGATTCTGTTTCTCTTTTCAGAGTTCTCTCTATGGATATTTTTCATATTCCATGCATTGAACTTAATTATCTTTTAAATTTTGCGAAAAGAAAAAATCTTACTCTCTTTGAAGCTCTTTTTAATATTGAACAGCCATTTTTAAAATCCGCCACGCAGGAAAAACTTATAAAGTTTAGGGAAATGACTGTAAGTCATCTGGAAAAAAGTAAAAAAAATTCAGCCGGACAAATTCTCTATTATTTTTTGGTGGATTCAAAACTTTTCGAAACACTTAACTCTACAAATTCTGTCAAAGAAGAACGTCGGGTCCAAAATATTGCTAAGTTTTTTGACAGAGTAAAAAATTTTGAAACTGAACGGCCTGATGCAAATATCTTTATTCTTTATGAATGGTTAAATCTTATGCTTCAAATGGGAGACAGCCCTACAGCTGCAGATGTGGATGTTAAAGATAGAAACGTTGTAAATATTTTGACCGTACATTCTTCAAAGGGACTCGAATTTAAAGTTGTATTTATGATAAATCTTGTAACGGACCGTTTTCCGTCAAGAGAGAGAAGTGAAAAAATTCCGCTTCCAAATAAAATCCTCAAGGAAAATATTCCTTCTGACAGTGATTTTCATTTGGAAGAAGAACGAAGACTTTTTTATGTTGGAATGACACGGGCAAAAGAAAGACTATATTTTACTGCAGCAGACTACTATGGAGCCGGAAAACGGCCTAGAAAATTATCTCCTTTTGTCTATGATGCTCTTCCTAACCTCTTAAAAGAAAAAACAAGAAATAGCACACAACAGTTGTCTCTTCCGGAAATTCTTTCTGTCTATCAGGAAGGTTTTGAAAAACAAGAAAAAAAACCTCCTCTTAAATTAAGCTATATTACTTTTTCAAATCTTCAGATGTTTGACATCTGTCCGCTACATTATAAAGCAAAAGTAATTTTTAATATCCCTACTCCAACTGCAGCTGTGCAAAGCTTTGGTATTTCTATACATAATACTTTATATAACTTTTATAAACGTCTTCCGGAAGGAAGTAATCCATCGCTCAAAAAACTACATGAGATACTTAAGGAAGAATGGATCAGTGAAGGATATGATGGTAAAAAACACGAGCAGGAACGATTTTCTCAAGCAATTAAAATATTAGAAAAATTTTACAAAACAGAACTTAAAACTAAAACTAAACCAATAGGGCTTGAGTTGCCATTTTCTTTTATTTTAAAAAATGGAGTAAAAGTTTTCGGCAAAATTGACCGTATAGATAAAAAGGGATCGGGAATTGAAATTATTGACTACAAAACAGGTGCGGACAATCCAAAAGCAGAAAAAACCCATAAATTACAACTTGCCATGTATGCCTTGGCAGCAACACGGGTAAAAGATAGCATTCTTAATCATCGTCCCGAGGACATCATCTTAACACTTCATTTTTTGGAAGGAAATACCAAAAAAACTATGAATTTTAAACAGGAAGATTTAGATAAATTGGAAGATGATTTGATTGAAAAAATCACAGAAATTGAAAAAAGTGATTTTAAATGCAGTAAGAGTGTTCTTTGCGTTAACTGTGAATACAAAATGCTCTGCAATACCCAATAAAATACTCTAGGAAGGAGGTAAGCCAGATTCTGTTTTAGTCCGTAATCTATCTCGTTTGTGATAATTAGTCACATACGTCACCTTTTGGGTGATGCCCTTCTTTGATGCTCCCGTAAAGATGGTTAAACGCATCGTTCGAAAGTTGCAGCAGGTAGGATTGCCACGTTTCAGTCCCGCTCGTTTCTGTTGCTCTCAAGTCCTGTTAATTCAGAACCTGCTCCAAATTCCGCATGCGGGTATAATCCCCCGAGGGAGATAAAGAATTTGGATACCAGCTATTTCTAGTCAGGGCTTGCGCCCTATCCCCGTCTTTACACCTGTCTGGACTTTCCTCCCCGCCAAGGCGGGGTAACGGATCTTCTTCCTAGAGCAACGTGTATTTTACTATATTGGAGAATTAAAGGCAAATAATAAACTAGATTTTACTTTTGTTTACTTTTTCAAGAGAAAATTCAAGAACAATTCTCACTATGCCTGCAATGGGAACTGCCAAAATAACCCCTAATATTCCCCAAACATGCTGACCTGCCAAAACCGAAAAAAGTATAATTAGCGGATGAAGCTTTACAATCCTACGCATAACTGTAGGTACAATAAAATAATCTTGAATCTGACGGACAACAAAGTAAATTAGAGCTACGAGAAGTGCCCCTTGGAAATTATTTAAACCGAAAGATAAATTATTGCTTACAAGGGCAACTAAAGCACTAACTGTCCCTGCAAAGATCGGTCCAATTATCGGAACTATTTCGACAAAACCTGAAAAAATTGCCAAAATAAGGGCAAATTTCACACCAACAATTGAAAGGGATATATAAAGAATTAATGAAATCAAAAAAACCATAAATAATTGACCCCTTAAATAACCCTCCAATACATTATTAATTTTGGAGAATAATGATTCTATGTCACCTCTGTATTTGTTTGGGGTTAAATTTAAAATGTTCTTAAACATATTTTTTCCATCTTTGAGGAAATAAAATCCGGCAAAAAGAAAGATAAAAAAACTTAGTATTCTCGTTATGGCTTTCGGCAAAAAACTTAATACGGAAATTGAAGATATGGGTTTAGGTTTTTCTATAAATGAGCTTATATCTTCGACCGCAGGCTTAATCCAAGAAGGTAAATTATTTACCTGAAGCTGTGTATTTTCGGGTAACTTATTTATAAAATTTTTAAATTCCGATGACTCGTTTGTAATTTGTTTTGTTAAGGCAACTCCCAAAAAAACAAGCAGACTAACGATAGCAATATATACTACAGCTATAGAAAAAGCTCTGGGAAGTCTTATGTAACGATAAGAAAAATTGATAACAGGATTAAGAATATACGCAAGTATTATTCCCAAAACAAAAGGATCAAGTATGGTCCTTTCTATGTACAAAAACCATACTGCAAGAATTGCTAAAAAGATAAAAAACGCTGTTCTCAAACTGATAGCCATATTCCGTTTACTACCAATTCTATCTTACTACTTTTTTAAGCGTTTTGCCCGGAGTAAATCCAGGAGCTTTCCTTGCTGCTATAGTTATTTTTTCTCCTGTTTTTGGATTACGACCGACTCTTTGAACTCTTTGGCGAACAGAAAAAGTTCCAAATCCTGTAATAACTACTTTTTCTCCTCGTTTCAAAGAATCTCTAATGGAGTTTATAACTCCTTGTACGGCGTCTCTGGCTGCTTTATTAGTTAAATTTGCTTTTTTTGCAACAACTTCTATTAATTCTCTTTTTGTCATTTATCATCACCCCTTTCCGGGCAAAAATTTTCTATGACCCATTCGGTAAACTCAGGGTCATCCTGAGCGAAATCGAATAGACAATTAGCTTAAAAATACAATGAAAACAACAATAAGTCAAGATATCAAAATTTTTATTTGAGATTTAAATTGAAGTCTCTGAAGAAACAGCGCGGAATTCGCGGATGGCTGTTACCTTAACTTCTCCCGGAACTGCTAGGGAACGGCTTACCTCTTCTCTTATTTTATTTGCAATTATTATTGTTTCTGCATCATTTAATCTTCCCGGATTTATAATAACCCGAAGTTCCCTACCCGCTTCAAATGCATATGCATCATCTACGCCCTCATATTTTTTAGCAATTTCTTCCATATCTTTTAATCTTCTTGAATATCCCTCTATATCTTCAAATCGTGCTCCTGGGCGGGCCCCGGAAATTGAATCCGCTATATGAACCACTATTGACTCTATGGAAGAAAAGGGTTTATCCTCATGGTGTTCGGCAACACAATTTATTATTTTTTCAGGAATATTAAATCTCTTTAAAAGTTCAACTCCTAATTTTACATGACTTCCTTCTCCTTCAATTACCTTACCGATATCATGGAAAAGACAGCCTAGTCTTACAATGTTTACATCTGCTTCGATTTCTGATGCAATATGGATTCCGATTTTTACATCCTCTAGCGTATGAACAATAAGGTTCTGTCCGTATGAGGTTCTAAATTTAAAACGCCCTAAAATGGACATAAGCTCTACAGGCAAGTTAAAAACTCCGACCTCATGAGCGATTTTTTCACCCTCTTCAAGCATGACTTTTTCTAATTCTTGCTTAGTCTGATTAACAATCTCTTCTATTCTAAATGGTTGAATCCTGGTGTCTTTGAGAAGCTTTTCAAGAGCTCTTTTTGCAGTTTCGCGTCGAACCGAATCAAAACAAGAAAGTCTAATTATTCCTTCTTCGTCCAAATCAACATCTACTCCAGTTGCCTGCTCAAAAGCCCGAATATTGCGTCCCTCTTTGCCGATAATTCTTCCTTTCACTTCCTCATCCGGAATTTTAACAACTGTAACCGTATATTCTGCAATATAATCTAGTGCTCCATGTTGCATGCTGTCCAATAATATTTCCTGAGCTTTTTTCGCAGCTGTTCTTTTAGCATCTTCTTCTTTTTCCTTAATAATCCTTGCAACTGCTTGTGCTTCTCTTACTTCTGTTTCCTTAAGAAGTTCTTTTTTTGCCTCTTCTGCGGTCAATCCTGATACTTTTTGAAGTTTTACGGAATATTCTTCCCTTTTTCCAAAAAGAGCTGCTTTTTCTTTCTCAATTTGCTCTTTTTCACGTTCAAGTTTCTCTTCTTTTTCAAGAAGTTTTTTCTCCAAATCAATTAAATTTTGGTTCCCTGAATTCATAATATTTTAGACACAAGAGGAAAATCTATCCTAAAGGAAGATTTATATCCGCAAAGAAGAAATTAGAATACTTCTTTTCATAGATTAATCTCTTGTCTACATAAAATATTATACTCCTTTGGCCAATATTTCGTCAATGCTTTTTTTGATAATATCCCAATTAAACCCCTTTGAAGCTAAAAATCTTCCTAATTTTTGATATATTTCGTCCCGTGTAATTCCAAGCTTATTTCGATATTTCTCCATCTTCTTTTTTACCAGCTTTTTTGCCGATTCTAAATCATTAATCATTAATCCTTTGTCACTGATCAATTTATTAAAAATATCTTCTTTGATTCCTTTTTGCTTTAATTCTATTTTTATCAAACGGGCGCTGCGCGGTTTAAACCTATTTCTGTTTTCAATCCACCCTTTTGCAAATTCCTCATCATTAAGAAATTTCTTTTCTTTTAATTTCAAGATGATTTTCTCTATAATATTAGACTCAACTTTTTTCGATTCAAGCTTTTCTCGAACTTCCTTTTCGGAACGTGGTCTGTAGGATAAAAAACGGAGTGCCAAATTATAAAACTTATCTTCCATTTATGAAGTTATTTTTCTTCTATTCCGATTTCAACAGGAGTCCCAACGGATTTATTTTTTTTCAAAATTTCATCAACGATTTTTTTGGAGATATCAGGTTTTTCTTTAAGGAATATTTTCGTTGTTTCTTTTCCCTGTCCAAGCATTAATTCCCCAAATCTATAAAACGCTCCGGATTTTTGAATGATATCCATTTCAACTCCAACATCCACAATTCCACCTTCCCGAGAAACTCCATTTGCCATAACGTCAAATTCTGCAATTCTAAATGGTACTGCAACTTTATTTTTAACCACTTTTACTCTGTGACGGGACCCGATAACTCTATCTCCATCTTTTAGCGTTTCTATTTTCCGAACATCCATTCTCATAGTGGCATAGAATTTGAGAGCTAAACCTCCGGTTGTGGTTTCCGGATTTCCAAACATTACTCCAATTTTCTGACGTAATTGATTGGTAAATATACAAACTGTTTTTGATTTGGAAATAACGCCTGTCAATTTTCTTAAAGCCTGAGACATTAGGCGTGCTTGAAGTCCCATCATCGAATCTCCCATTTCTCCTTCAATTTCTGCCCTTGGAACCAAAGCTGCAACAGAATCAATTACTAAAACATCAACTCCGCCACTTCGGATGAGACTTTCTGCAATTTCCAAGGCCTGTTCTCCTGTATCCGGCTGAGAAATTAATAATTCATCCAATTCTACTCCCAAAGTTTTTGCCCAAAGTGGATCTAAGGCATGTTCTGCGTCAATAAAAGCTGCAACTCCTCCATGTTTTTGCGCTTGAGCAATAATAGATAGACAAATTGTTGTTTTTCCTGATGCTTCCGGACCGTAAATTTCTATGATTCTTCCTCTGGGTACTCCACCAACTCCAAGCGCCAAATCCAAAGGAAGACAACCTGTGGAGATAACCGAAATATCAAATTTCTTACCTACTTCACCGAAACGCATGATAGATCCCCTGCCATATTGTTTCTCTATCTGCTCCATTGCCAGATTCACTGCTGCAAGTTTACTTGAAGATTCTTCGTGATTATTTGAGATTGTCTTACTGGATGTAGCTGTCCTGCCCATAATAATTCAATTGTAACAATTTTTTGTTATAATGCAAGATATCAATTTTCAATTTTGTTTTGCAAAACGGGATGTAGTATAACGGCAGTACACCGCGCTGGGGGTGCGGTAGCCTGGGTTCAATTCCCAGCATCCCGACTTAAAATAAAGAAATTTTCCAATTCTCGTTCTTTAGTTGATCCAGGTATTTTTGGGCTTTTTCTTTTAGAGTTGGGTTTTTTAGCGCTTTCTTAATTGTTCTTATTACATCTCCGGAACGAATACCATGATTAAATAAGGCAAATCCAGTCTCGCATCGAACATCAAGATTCTTATCTTTTTGCATTATTTTTTTTAATGCTTCAATATGTTCTGATTTAAGCTTACTTGCTGATACTCCAATAAAGACTGCGGAAAATCTTCTTAAATTCGGATTCTCACTCTTAATACCAAAATCTTTTGACCATTCATCGAATTGAGATTCCTTGTAAACCATTACTGCGCCTTTAGTTGCAAGATTCCAACACCCTTTTTTGGCGAACCCAATTGACGTATGAAAAATAACCTCAGGTGGCCCAATTAATTGACCCAACTCTTTTGTCATTAAATTAAATTAGGCCGATTATATCATGCTCTGATTTAATATGCTCAATACTTTAAAAAGAGAAACAGTGTCGAAGAAATTAGTAGCTGACGAAGTAATTAATTTGGGCGTTTTTATTAAGCTCTACTAGCCAAGATTGAGATGCGTTTACCATCTTTTGCTGTTTTAATTGTTCTACTACGCTCTTTTTGATTTGATCACTGGTTAAATTGGTCGGAAATGTATCTTTATTTTTTTCAATATAGTCTGTAACTTCTTTGTCTGTTACTTTTATTTTATCTGCTAACAATTTTTCGACTAAGCCTCGCAATTTCAACTGCGTCATTAAATCTTGCCTTGTCATTCCCTGCGTTGTTAAAGCCGTATCCAGATTTTGCCCCTGAGATTTGAGACTATCTTCTATTTGCTTTAAGCTGGTATCAATTTCTGCTTGACTAATTTGTACTTTTTTCTTTTTTGCTTCCTGCAAAATAAGGATTTTATTTACCAAAGATGAAAGAATTTGTTTTCCTCCCTGTTTTTCCAACTCACTAATAATGGTAATTCTTGAAATTGGTTCACCATTAACAACTGCTGCAATAAATAACCCTTTCAGAAAAAATGCTGCAACAATTAAAATAACCACTATTAATCCTATGAGAACTTTTGGTTGCTTCAATTTATCTTTAATGGTGTACGTAGAAATTGATTTTGGCATTACGGTTGTCCCTATTTTTACAGACAATTTATTTTTTCTTTTAGCTATTTTTTTTACTGGCATTTGGGTATTATAACATATCTGTTATAATGCGCAAGTGGATTCTTTAATCATTCCGAATCATATTGCCATTATACCCGACGGAAATAGGCGTTGGGCAAAAGAACATGGGTTTCCGAGTTTTGAAGGCCATAGGCGCGGCTTTGATGTTGGAACAAAAATTGGCAAAAAGATAAGATCTCTTGGTATTTACACAATGACAATGTGGGCATTTTCTACAGAAAACTGGAATCGTACTAAAGAAGAGGTGTCATACCTTATGAAGCTTTACGAAACATTTATTGAAAAAAATCTAAAAGAGGCGATGAAGGAGAAAATACGGATAATTCATCTGGGAAGAAAAGACAGATTACCAAAAACTCTTTTGGAAAAAATTAAAAATTCCGAAGAGAAAACAAAAAATTTCAAAAAATATATTCTAAATGTCGCTCTTGATTATGGAGGAAAAGATGAAATTATACGGGCAATAGGAAAAATTCCAAATTCAAAATTTCAAACTCCAAATTTAGCCGAAGAAAATTTCAGTCAATTTTTGGATACTGCAGATCAACCATATCCAAATCCGGATTTAATTATCAGAACGGGCGGTGAACAAAGGACTTCAGGACTTATGATTTGGCAAGCATCATATGCGGAATATATTTTTCTAAAAAAATATTTTCCCGACATTAAAGACAAGGACATTGAGATGGCTATTGAAGAGTATTCCCAAAGACAAAGAAGATTTGGGAAATAATTTTGAGTATTTATTTTCCTGACTGGTAAATAACTCCAAAATTTCCTATAACATCAGGAGACTTTTCTCTTTCACTAAAAAATTCTTTTATTGAAAAATTTGGTTGTAAAAACTTAGATAGGGAAATTCTTTTTTTTGGAAATTTAAGATAATCATCAACGACATCGCTAATTATACTTCTGGAATTGATGTCTCCTATAACTTGTCCGACAAAACTTCTTACCTCACCTGGATTTTTACTGCGCAACTCCTCTAATGACATCCATCCGTTGGGCATGACTTCATCTACATCAACCGGTTTAATCTCCTTGATTATTACCTTATCAATAATTAATACTGCAAAATCGAAAGAATTGTCCTTAATCCAAATCTTATTTTTAAAATAAGAAGAACCCTGCACAAAATGTAAACTTTTTATTAGTTCATCATCTGCGCTAAATTCCGCCAGTGTACCTAATACATTAGAAAATCCTCTCTCTCCCTTTTTCCGCGTGTCAGAAGGAATAGTAATTTGCCCCACCACTCTTTCTGTATAATTTTTAGCTTTTAATTCTCTATTTGTCCATAAAACAGGATTACTGATATTTTCTCCATTCCTTCTCGGATCTATCATGACAATGGCCAAACCAATACCGGCAACTTGCCTTTTTTCCGTTTCCTGCTGTAAAATCGCATCTTTATTTTCTGTTAGCATATTTTTATAATCGTTCCCTTAACTGTTTTTCCTAAAATAGCATTTAATAACTCATTTGTTTTGTTGCCATTTATTAACAATGTGCTTATTCCTATTTTGGCAATATTTAGTGCGATTTCTATTTTATGCTGCATCCCACCTGTCACATCAGCTCTTTTATTTTTAAAAAAATATTTTTTAATTTCGTTCCAATTCTTTTTACTTATCAAAGATAATGTTTTATTTTTAAAATCATAAACTCCATTTGTCTTACCAACTTGAATAATTTTATTTATTTTATAACCTTTTTCCAGTAAATAAAGACTTATTTCATTTAGCGTTGTCTCGCCGGAATATATTGTGCTTTTCCATTTTTTATCCCAAATTACATCTCCGTAAACAACGGGAATTAATCCTTGACTTAATGTTTCATCAACTACTTCAAATAAATTATTCTTTAATTTACCTGCATTTGCCATCATCATGCTCATTGGCCTTAACGAGACCACAGGAAGACCCTCTTCGATCAAATTGTCCATTACAATTCTATTTATTTCCATTGCATCTCTTGCAACCTTAGCAATACCCAATTTGCTTTTGTAGCCTTTTTTACCTCCATATTTTTGAGCTGAAGTATGTCCGAAGCTTCCACTGCCATGTGCAAGAATCAATGAAGTTAAACCCGAATTTTTAATCTCCTTTGCCAATCTTTTTATAACATTTACTTTTGCCTTATAAGGGATATCTTTATCGGTAATTATAGACCCCCCCAACTTAATCAAGGTTATATTTTTACTGCTTATTTTCATATCCTAAAGGAGAATTAATTATACTATAAGACTAATCTAATAGCAAATTATTTATATTTCGCTGGTATATGCAGCTTATTTCTTGGTATATCCGCAGAATTCTTCATTATCAGAAGATTTAAAGATGGTTTATTTTCTGTTTTAAGAAAATGGACTTGCCCAGATAAAACTTCAAAAGGTATTCCGGGATTTAATTCTTGACCTACACCGTCAACATTAAGCGAGGATTGCCCTGCCAACGGATCATAAAGTTCTATAACTGGATCTTCGTGTTTATGCTCAGTAGAAATCCCATTTTCAAGCATTGCTTGAACAAAAACCCAGCTGTTTCCAACTATTTCCTCCAGTAAATATAATCCTGAAGATCCTTCATGTAATTCTGCTCTATCTAAAAATTTTAGCTTATGACCCTCAGGCAAGTTATTCCAATGCCTGAGTCTTTCTATTACGATCGGTCTATAATCGAAACCAAATTTTTCAAAAATATCTTCTTTAGTGATCTTTCCTACCTCAATTACTGGCAAAATATCTTTTTCAGACAAACAAATACCCTTCTCAACTCGATTGATCATATTAATTAAGTCGTAATAGCTGTTAAAATCATTCGAAAGATTTCGGAGGATCAATCCATTTGCCATCCTTCTTTATTA
This sequence comes from Candidatus Levyibacteriota bacterium, assembly GCA_903872785.1. Lineage (GTDB taxonomy): Bacteria > Patescibacteriota > Microgenomatia > Levybacterales > UBA12049 > GWB1-37-8. The sequence goes on along the minus strand of CAIQLZ010000064.1, from coordinate 3,516 downwards.
AGGATGTCAATGCTTCTTCCGCTTCACTTTGAATAACCGTTCCAACTTGCTTTTTACCTCTAAATACTGCAACTTTCCCTCCGCTAATTCCCATTATTCCATAGTCGGAATCCGCTATTTCCCCAGGACCATTTACGACACATCCCATTATAGCAATTTTTAATTCTTTTAGATGAAAAACAGCGCTTGTTATCCGATCAGTTACCCCAGGCAAATTAAACGTAGTTCTTCCACAAGAAGGACACGCGATTATTTCAGCCTTTGTTTGCTCTAATCCCAATCCCTGTAAAATATCGTAACCTACTGATAGCTCTACGATGGGATCTTCTGCTAAAGAGACTCTAATTGTGTCACCAATTCCCTCAGAAAGTAAAGTTCCGATCCCCAGAGCACTTTTTATCCTGGCATATTGATCTTTACCTGCTTCAGTTACACCAAGATGAATGGGATAATCCATATTTTCTTTGTTCATTTCGTTAACCATCAGCCGGTTTGCCTCCTGCATTACTGACACTCTGCTTGATTTAAGAGACACCACTAAATCATTGAATCCGCGCGATCGGCATATCCTAAGGTATTCAAGAGCTGATTCAACCATACCTTTTGGTGTATCTCCCCACATGAAGGTAAGTCTTTCAGCCAGACTACCATGATTTACTCCAATTCTCAAAGCTACCCCGTTTTCTTTACATGCATTAATAATAGGTACTAATACTTGGTCAATTTTATCAATTTGCTGAACAATCTCTTTTTCAGAATAATTATTTTTCTGCACAGATTTATTAGTTACCATCAAACCGGGATTTATCCGAATTTTTTCTACATACTTTGCAGCTTCTACTGCAATTGTTGCCCCCTGATGGTGAACATCTGCGACCAGAGGAACGTTTTTGTAAGTTCTTAAAAGTTCTTTTTTAATATCAGCAAGTGATTGAGCATCTTTCAGGGTAGGTATTGCAATCCGGACAATTTTGGCTCCGTTTAAATGAAGTGATTTAATTTGCCTGGCTGCGTGGATTGTATTTTGAATATTTTCCGTAATCATCGACTGAACAACCACGGGATACCCCGAACCTATTGGTACTTCTCCGACATTAACTGTCCTTGTTAATCGTTGTTCAAACCTTTCTTGCATCAGATAAACATGAATTATATCAAAACTTCTTAATAATTCAAAAACTAAATTCGGAATAAATTTATCTAATTTGCTATAATTATGTCATGTCTTTGTCATTTATAAAACGAATCTTAAAAGGAGACAGTAAAGCTGTAATTGAATTTTATAAATCTTATTCACCGAAGATATTATCCTATCTTTCAAACAAACTTCCACACCCAGAAGATGCCCAAGAATTAACCAATGATGTTTTTCTGGAAGCAATTGATTCCCTCTCTTTTCTTCAGAAGGAACAAAATGTCTCAGCCTGGCTTTATCGAATTGCTCACAATAAAATGGTTGATTTCTACCGCAAGAAGAAAATTAAATCGATACTTCTATCTCAAATTCCTTTTCTGCAAATAATCGATAGTGAAATCAATCAGCCTGAGTTCGAGTTTGAAAAAAACAAAATAAGAGATAGTATAGAAACTGCATTACATAATATTTCCGAGAAGTACAGAAGAATTCTCAGGCTTCATTACGAAGAGGGACTTTCTATCAAAAAAATTGCTGTAATTCTTAATCTTTCTTTTAAAGCAACCGAATCATTGCTTTTTAGAGCCCGGCAAAGCTTCAAGCTCGCATACACAGTACAGCATGAATGAACAGCAATTTCTCAACAAACTAAGCGAAAGAGCCAAAGAGCAGGAAAAAGTAATCAAGGGAATGTTTCTACCAAGAATTTTTACCTCTGTTAACTTCTGGTTGGGAAATCACCCATGGAGAATATTAATTCCTCTTGCTTTCATATTAACACTAATTTTCCATTATGCTTTAGGCCATAGGTACGATGAATTTATTTTGAAAATTTTTGGGAAATTATAAGGTTTGGATCTATGAAAAAACGCACTTTTTTAATTTTTATTGCATACATTTGGACAAAAACGCTTTTGGGATTAACCTTTCACCCGCTCGCAACAATTAGGCAAGTCACTAGACGTACCATACTTATTCCTGTAATTTTTTCTCCAATCATTGGACTTACTGCCTTTTTTGTATTCGGGAGAATTGGAGCATTTTTGGTGGATTTTTACGGAATAAATAGAACTGCAATTTCAATATTTCTTAGCACTTTTTTGATCTCAATTCTTCTCTGGCAAGCTTTATTAATATATTTACTTGTCAATTTTTTAATAGCATTTTGGAGAAAATAAAATATGAACACTAAAGACTACGTTGTTTTAGTTGATAAACAAAATAAGGTCTTGGGGACTGCTCCAAAATTAGCAACTCATAATGTAAATACTCCGTTACACCGCGGTTTTTCCGTTTTTTTGTTTAATTCAAATGGAGAATTACTACTTCAACGAAGAAGTCGTTTGAAAAAAACCTGGCCGCTGGTGTGGTCTAATTCTGTTTGCGGACACCCGATGCTAGATGAGTCAGGCCCCGATGCAGCCAAAAGAAGACTGCAATTTGAATTAGGACTTGACTCAGATAATATTCAAATAATTTTACCTGATTTCTCATATCAGGCGAAAATGAACGGAATTGTAGAAAATGAACTTTGTCCGGTTATGATTTGCTTCACGGACAAAAAACCGATCATAAATATAGATGAGGTTGAGAATATCCAGTGGATTAATTGGCAAGAATTTGTTAATGATGTAAAAGAAAATCCCGGAAAATATTCTCCATGGTGTGAAGAGGAAACTAAATTATTGGAAAAAAATGCAAAATTTAAGAAACTTTACGGAGAATTTGTAAAATAAAAATTATCTCTTTGGAGATTGTCTTTTTCGACGAGCTTTTCCGCCCATTCCGACTTTTCTTCTTTCTCTGACTCTTGGATCCCTGGTTAACATTCCTTTTTTCTTAAGAATTGTGTGAAATTTATCCCGATCAACTTTATCCAAAGCTCTTGCTATGCCTAAAACTGTTGCGTCGAGCTGGCCCATTTTCCCTCCGCCTGACGCTTTAATCGATACGGCAAATTTATTTTCCGAATTTGTAATCCTTAATGGTTCATTATAGATTTTTTTAAAACTTTTACCAAAATATTCTAAAGCAGGTTTATTATTAACAACAAATTCTCCTTTCTTAACTTCTGTTGTTCCCCAAACCAGAGCATCTTTTTTATATAGACGAACTTCCGCGGTTGAAGACTTACGTCTGCCAATTGCAAAAATGAAATCTGTCTGGATGGTCTTATTGCTTACCATAACTTTTTTTTCTTCAATTTTAGTGTTCATAATTTATTCTAAACTTTCTTTCCGTTCTATACTTTTGACGCTTTAATTTTAAACTTGTCTTCATACGTATGCTCTACACCCCTAAATATAAATAATCTAGTTAACATTCTATCTCGTAATTTATTCTGCGGCAACATTCCTAAAACAGCAAATCTAATTATATCT
>CAIQLZ010000063.1 GCA_903872785.1 Candidatus Levyibacteriota bacterium | reverse complement strand
CAGGTATTTTTGTCTTTTCCGGTTATGACTAATGCTTTTTCTACATCTGTTAAAGGGGACGGTAGGCAATTTGGGGAGGTTGTTGCCATCCGCGTTATTAACTCCAGAGACATCATGACCTCCAATTGGGCAAGACTCCCCTACGAAATTTTGCAAAAAATTTCTTCAAGAATTGTCAACGAAGTGCCAAATGTTTCAAGAGTTGTTTACGATATTACCACCAAGCCTCCGGCAACAATGGAGTGGGAATAAGCCGAATTTTCCTTCTTGCTTTAAGGTTGACGTTATGATAATTTATTAAAATCTGTCCTCTAGTATATGTCTATCCATGAGATTAGAGTAGGACAAAAAGAAAGAGACACGAAAGGAGAAGGGGTTTTTCATGAGGCACAAAGAACAGTTGGTGCTTCCGGATTGGAAAAAGTAGTTACAACTAGAGTTTACAGATTGGAAGGAACAGATGAGGCAGGAGCGGAAAAGTTAGCAAAAAAATTATTTGCTGAACAAATAGACCAAGTCCACACAATAAATAAACCTCTAATTACTGATGCTCAAAATGTCATTGAAGTTGCCTATAAGCCGGGCGTAATGAATCCTGAAGCAGCTTCAATTCTGAAAGCAGCTAAAGATTTAGGGGTTAATTTAACAGCAGCAGATTCCAGTACTGAATATGGTTTTTATGGAACTCTAAAAATAGATGAAATTAATAAGATAGTTAGTAGGTTATTAGTTAATAAAACCGTAGAAAGAATTATTGACAAAAAGCCTAAGACGTTAATAATAGAAGGAAAATCAGGAGGAGTAAGAATTGTCTCAATAAGAGATGCATTGGAAGAACAGCTAGCGGATTTATCAAAAGATAAGCTGTTTTTAGATTCTCAGGAAATGCAGGTTATTCAATCTTATTTTAAGAAAATTGACAGAGATCCAACTGATTGCGAATTGGAAATTATTGCAGCCCGTTGGAGTGAGCATTGTGGTCATAAGACTTTTAAGGCAAAAGTAATTGTTGATGGCGTAGAAAAACCTCCACTTTACACCAGAATAAAAGAAACTGCTAAAAAATATTTTGGAAATTTTGTGCTTTCTGCTTTTGAGGACAATTCTGGAGTGGTAAAGTTTTATGATGAACAAGCAATCAATGGGAAAGTGGAAACACATAATAGTCCTTCTGCAGTTGAACCTTATGGGGGTGCAATGACTGGAAGTGGAGGAGTTTTCAGAGATCCTCAAGAAACAGGGCAAGGCGCAAAAGTAATTATCTCTACAGACATGTTTTGTTTTGCTTCTCCTGATTTAAATCCAAACAGGCTTCCCCAAGGAACTTTGCATCCTGATTATTTACAAAGAAGAGTTGTTGCTGGAGTAAGAGACTATGGAAATAGAATGGGAATTCCAACCAACAATGGTTCAGTTCATTACCATGAGGATTTCAGAGCAAAACCAACGGTTATAGTAGGAGCATACGGAATTCTTCCTGAGAACAGGGTGCAAAAAGGAAAACCCCACATTGGAGATTTGGTAGTTGTAATTGGAGGTCGTACCGGTAGGGATGGGCTTCACGGTGCAACTTTTTCTTCGGGAGAAATGACAGATAGAACCATAGATGTCAATTCAAGCGCTGTTCAAATTGGCAATGCAATTGAAGAAAAAAGAGCGTTTGATGCTTTACTTGAGGCAAGAGATGAGAATTTAATAAGAGCTCTTACTGATTGCGGCGCAGCTGGATTTTCTTCAGCAATTGGAGAATTAGCTGAAGATGTTGGAGCAACAGTGGATATTAGTAAAGCGCCTTTAAAATATCCAGGCTTGAAAGTTTGGGAGATATGGTTATCGGAATCTCAAGAGAGAATGGTGGCCGCTATTGATCCGTCTAACATTGAAAAATTTATGAAGATTTTCAAAAAATACAATGTTGAAGCAACAGTTTTAGGTAAATTTGATGGAAGCAATAGGTTAAAAGTTGCGTATGGGGATGAGGTTGCAGCGGATTTAGATTATGATTTTCTCAAATATGGATTACCCCAAAGAGCAATGAAGGCACATTGGGAGAAGCCGCATTTTGAGAAAAAAGAACCTGATTCCCCAACAGATTGGGTAGATACTTTAAAAAAAGTTCTTTCTCATGGAAATGTTTGTTCGAAAGAGCCAATTGTCCGCCAGTATGATCATGGAGTTCAGGGAACAAATGCTCTTCCGCCATTTACTGGAAAAGAATTTGACGGACCAAATGATTCAGTTGTGATAACTCCAATTTTGGGTAAACCATACGGCATGGTTGTTTCTCATGGAATGAACCCGATTCTGAATAAAATCGATCCATATTGGGGTAGTATTTGGGCAACAGCTGAGGCAATGGCAAATTATGTAGCAGTTGGAGGAGATCCGGACGAAGCAGCCTTAATTAATAATTATATTTGGCCATTTCCGGATAAGCAGGAAATGGGATCTTTGGATAAATCAGTCGATGCGGTTGTTGACTGCATGAATGCCTTAGGAAGGCCGGTTGTTTCCGGCAAAGATAGTCTTTCCTCAACTTATAGAGGAAAAGATGGGCAAATTATAAAAATACCTCCTGTTTTAGCTATTTCAGTATTCGGTCGAATTCCTGATGTTAAAAAAACAGTCACTTCTGATATAAAAAAAGAAGGTTCCTTACTTTACATAGTCGGAAGGTTGAGTTCAGATATGGGGGGGTCAACCTTTTACGATATAAATGGGATAGTTGGGAATGAAGTTCCAAAAGTTGATTTAAAATTATTACCCAAAGTGTTAAGAAGAATGCATGAGGCAATTAAAAGTGGCGAAATATTAGCATGTCATGATGTTAGCGAAGGAGGAATAATAGGTTCAATTGCAGAAATGACTTTCGGCGGAAATTGTGGAGTTGAAATAAAGTTGCACATTGCGTTTAATGGAGCACCTGAGAGATTTTTATTTAATGAAACTGCAGGAACGTTTGTAGTAGAAGTTGAAGATGACAAAACAGCTAACAAAATGTTCAGCGGTTTGCCTTACATACAATTAGGTAAAACAACGAGAGACAAAAAAATAAATGTTAAAGTTGGAAGCAATGATTTATTTTCCGTATCAACTGATGAATTAAAACAAGTATGGAAAAAACCTTTAAAAACAATTTTTGGATAATATGAAAGAAAAACTACAACCTAAGGTTTTAGTGCTGAAAACAGATGGGATAAATTGCGATGAGGAAATGAAATTTGCGTTTGGTAAAGCTCAGGGCAATTCAGAGATAGTACATGTGAATGAATTAAGATCCAAAGATAAAAAGTTAAGCGATTATAAAATTCTCGGATTGCCGGGAGGATTCTCTTATGGGGATGATGTGAGATCCGGAAAAATCTTGGCAATAGAATTAACAGCTTATTTAGGAGATAAGATAAATGATTTTATAAATCACGGAGGATTGATTTTGGGCATTTGTAATGGATTTCAGGTTTTGATAAGAACAGGGCTGTTACCTTTTGGAACAATGGGGGGAATGCAGGCAACTCTTAGCAATAATGATTCAGGTAAATTTGAATGCCGTTCTGTGAATTTAAAAATTACAGATAAAAATGCGTGTGTATTTTTAAAAGACATAGAAGGAAAGATAGTTTCATATCCAGTAGCGCACGGTGAAGGTAAATTTTTTGCCAGAGAAAAGAAATTAGAAAAAATTGAAAATGAAAAATTAGTTGTATTTCGTTATGTTGATTCTTTGGACAATCCAACCCAACAGTACCCTGATAATCCGAATGGATCATTGAATGCTATTGCAGGAATTTGTGATCCAACAGGAAAAATATTAGGGCTTATGCCCCATCCAGAAAGAGCAGTTGAAGAAACGCAATATCCAAATTGGAGAAGACAAAGGATTATGAATAAACCAATCGAACCGGAAGGTCTTCCGATATTTAAAAGAATGGTAAATTATGTTAATCAAATGTAAAAACATATGACTGGACCGGAAAAAGAACCAATGACATATTCTTCAACAGGCGTTAATTATGACGCTATGGATCCCATAAAAAGACTGGCTCAGTTAAAAGCCAGAAGTACTTCTAAAAACCTTAATCGTTTTGGAATGAGAGAGTTGGAAGCGAGTCGTGGTGAATCAGCATATGTCTGGGAAGAACAAGACGGATTTAGAGCTTTTGTTGTAGAGGGTTTGGGGACGAAAAATATAGTTGCTGATGAAACAAGAAAATTTTCTGGAAAAACTCATTATGATTCTATCGCGCAGGATACTGTTGCAATGATAGTTAATGATCTAATTGTTGTAGGAGCAGCACCACAGGTGGTTAATGCTTATTTTGCTGTTGGAAGTTCTGATTGGTTTTTTGATGAAGAGAGATCAAAAGATTTAGTTGATGGCTGGGCAAAAGCATGTAATATGGCTGGTGCAGTTTGGGGTGGAGGAGAAACTCCGACATTAAAAGGAATTATTGATCCAAGTACAATTGATTTATCAGGTTCTGCAGTTGGCATAATAAAGCCAAAGGGAAGACTAGCATTAGGCGATAAAATTGAGACTGGAGATGCAATTTTTCTTGTTGAATCAAGTGGAATACACGCAAATGGTCTTACTTTAGCAAGAAAAGTTGCAGACATTTTGCCGGAAGGATACAGGACTAAACTTTCAGACGGCAGAATGTATGGAGAAGCTCTTCTTACGCCAACGCACATCTATGCAAAATTAGTAGAAGATTTATTTGAGGCGGGTGTTGATGTTCATTATATGGTAAACATAACCGGTCACGGATGGAGAAAACTTATGAGGGCAGAAAAAGATTTTTCTTATGTTGTAGAAACTGTTCCTGAAGTCCCGGAAGAGTTATCTGTTATTCAGCGAATTTCTGGTAATGATGATAATGAAATGTATGGCAATTTTAATATGGGAGCCGGTTTTGCATTATTTATTTTAGAGAAGGACGTTAATCTTACAAGACAAATTTCCTTGCAGAATCATAAGCTCACAGCCTTTAAAGCTGGATATGTTGAAAAAGGAGAAAAACAAGTTTTCATTAAGCCAAAAAACATTTTATATAAAAGCAAACAACTTGGTGTTCGTTGATTAAAAAGTTATTCAGAGGATTTTATTTCTTTGATGGCTTCATCGGTAAGTTTAATTGCCAGTCCAATGTATTTTTCCGGAGTTAGTTCTTTTAATTCCGCTTTTTGCGCTTCGTTTATCGGTAGCTGATTTATTATTCCCAACCATTTATTTTTATTTATTTTTTCTCCTGATCTGGTTAAGTCTTTCATAATTGAATAAGGATCTTCTATTCCATAAGTTCTCATTCTTGTTTGAGCAGCTTCTGACAATATTGACCAGTCTTCGTTTAAAATTTGAGCGATTAATTCAAGATTTGGCCAAATCTTCTCCAGCCCTTTTAGGGTATTTTTGTAGGCAAGTAATGACCATCCAAGCGGTACACCCATTTCTCGAATTACAGTGCTGTCTGATAAATCACGTTGCAATCTGGAAACAGAAAGTTTTCTTGAAAAAAATTCAAATAACGCATTGGCTTTTCCTAAATTTCCTTCGCTATTTTCAAATTTAATTGGGTTT
>CAIQLZ010000062.1 GCA_903872785.1 Candidatus Levyibacteriota bacterium | reverse complement strand
TTGATAATTTCTTGTGTTGAATATTTTTGTTCTAACAGGTCTCTATACCTAAATAAATAATAAAATGGGTCGGAATCGGTCAACTGAGCATCACCTGAAATAATTTCTGCTTTTGTTTGGATATCTCCAGAGCCGTAAAAAAAGACCTTGTGACCTTTTTCTGCTAATTTATTTGCCAAGGCAACTGCAGGAATCAGAGGAGCAAAAATTCTACCTTTTAAGTAACGATTTGCCCCATAAATCGATGGCAACAGCAGTCCGATTCTCATTACTTTATATTGTACCTTATTTCTTAAATTTTTGTACCGAAGTTTCCGTTCTGTGGTTTCTCTCTTCTTCTGTACATTTCGTATAAATGATCAAATTTCTTAGCGATAAGTTCCCAGGAAAACTTTTCTTCAACGCTTTTTCTGGCATTTTGTCCCATTTTAAAGCAAAGATCAGAATTATCAAGAAGTTTATTTACCTTTTCGACAATTTCAGCGCTATTTCGAGGCCTAACGAAAAATCCATTATAACCATCTTTGACTGCAAGAGGAATACCTCCTTTTCTGGTAACAACTACGGGCGTTTGACAGGACATTGACTCAAGAATAACTAAACCTAAGGGCTCGTCCCAGGTACTTGGCGCTACAAAAACATCTGCCCTACTGTAATAAGGCACTAACTTGGCTATTCCTGCTCCCAAATGGCCAACAAAATGAACATTTTTCAAATTTAATTCCCTGGCTTTTTGCTCAAGTTTCTCCCGCTCAGGACCATCACCAAGAATTACTACTTCTCCGCGAATATTGCGGGCTGCCGTAATAAGATATTCTACGCCTTTGTATTTCGTAAGCTTCCCTGCAAAAAGAACCATAGGTTTTCCATGTAGCTGAAGTTTTTCATCAACCTTTCTTGATCCGCTCTCGGTATAAGCAAATTTATCGATATTTACTCCGCCGGGAATAGTGCGGCATTTTTCGTGAAAATACTTTTTAAATATGCTCAAAAACCATTCCCTAGTCCATCCGCTATTTGGAATTATCTTTTTGGTCCGAAACATCGCATCATAAGTAAATCTCCAATATCGCTTGTCTTTTTCAAGAGTCGGAAGTTCCGAGCCATGAATTGTGGTAATAAAATTTATTTTGTAGGTATTTTTTATAAAAGATGCTGCCCAAGTCAAAGGGAAGGCATGATGGACGTGAATAATATCCGGCCTGAAATCTTCAACCGCATTTATCGTAGCATTGAGAAATGTTTCATGAATTTGCAGTATTTCTTTATTTGTAAGTTGAGTATAGAGCTTGGAATTAGGCCATTCGGGATGACCGGTAAAGGAAACAAAAAAGGGCATTTTAACCGAATAAAGTCTTGCTCTCTCAATAGGTCTTTCATCCGGAGCGAGTATTGCCACTTTATGCCTTTTTCCAATTTCGGAGGCTAAGTGCCGCGCATATGTTCCGCTTCCTGACCCCCAAAAGGGAAAAGTTTGTAAATATAAAATTCGCATTGTGGGTATTATAACATATTATTTTCCGTGTTTTAAAAAATGAAATTGCAAATAAGTTCTATTTCACAGATATAACAAAAGATATCGCGATATACAAAAGCTAAACAAATTTCATTTATCCTAATGCTTTTGGCAAGAAAAATTATGTATCTACAGATTAGAAAGAGGAACTAAGAAGTCTTGGATTTTTAATATTTTAATCATTAGGTGGTGGCACTTGATTTATTAATTTTCTCTTTGAGGACTAACCAAATAAATTCTATTAATGATAGTTGACGCTTTATTCGCCAGGGTTGAACCGTTAAGCGAAATAGCCATTCTAATCCAATATTTCTAACAAAACCGGGAGCTCTTGGCACTTTGCCGCTTATGTAATCAAATGCCCCACCAACTCCGATGGCAATTTTGACAGGAATTTTTTGAAGATTTTCGTTAATCCAAAACTCCTGTTTGGGCGCACCAAAAGCAACAAAAAGAATATCAATCCGAGAAATGATACCGGAAAAAAAAGGACTTCCGATAACACGGACTGGACTGGTCGAAGGAACACTGGCAGGAAGGAAACTGGCGGCAGGATCCCGATAAGATAACCAAGCATCATCTGAAACACGTGGCTGCCGAGCATTAACGTTATTTGGCCATTCTTCTCCGACAAAGGAAATTTTCAATTTTGGGTGTTTTTTTTGTAAGCACTCGGCGGTCTTCTCTGCTGCTTCGTCCTTACCCCCAAGAAAGCCCACTGTTATAGGCTTTTCTGATACCTCTTTACAAAGAATTTTTACCAAATCTACTCCGGTAAAACGGCCTTTTAGGTCTTTACCTAAAAATTTAGCGGCAATTATTATTCCGATACCATCAGCTAAGGCTAAATCTGCCTTATTTAAGATATTTTTGAACCTAGAATTTTTGTTTGCCAGGACCAAAAATTCGGGATTTGGAGTGGCTAAAAAGAGTTTTTTTTTGAAATTTTCAAGATTTTTTATTACATACTCTAGGATTTCATTTTTAGTACCATCCGTTATGCCAACATTAAGTATATTTTTCTTATTCAGCATATTTTTTGTACTATAAGATTATTTTGCTCCAATTCAACATTTATGTCCTAGACATTTTGAATACTTAATATACTCAGTTTTCATTCTAAAGTTCTACGCTCCCAAGCTCAGAAACAATTAACTCTAATTATTTTCGTTTTATTAGATACTATAGTTCTATTTTTCTGTGAAAAATCTAGATTTT
>CAIQLZ010000061.1 GCA_903872785.1 Candidatus Levyibacteriota bacterium | reverse complement strand
CTTGAAACGGAAATCCCCATCATTTATAAGCCTGGACAATATATTAGCATTAAAGTTGCTCACGGTAGAATTAATAGCTATTCTATTGCTGCTAACGAAGGGGAGAGTAAATTTGGTTTACTGATCGATACTTCTCCTGGCGGACCCGGATCAAAGTATTTTGCCAACTTAAAACCCGGAGATAAAATAAGCTTTTTAGGTCCTTTTGGAACATTTATTTACAAACCCGACGATACCGTTAAGCATATTCTATTTTTAGCTACAGGGTCAGGATGCGCTCCCATACGTTGTATGATTGATAATTTGCTTAAAGTAGAGCGGGTACAAACCCCAATTACTTTTTATCTTGGATTGAGATATCAAACGGATATTTTCTGGCAGGAATATTTTGAAAAAATGTCCCAAGATTATCCTAATTTTAATTTTGTTTTAGTCATATCTAAGCCCGATACTATCTGGCAAGGCAAGTCAGGGCACATTACTAATTTTATTAGCCAAGATTTTCCCAACGCGGTAGATCTGGCGGCCTATCTTTGTGGTAATATATCCATGATCAAAGAAGTAACCGATATGCTAATCTCTTGCGGCCTAGCTAATGAAAAAATTTATACTGAAAAATTCTGAAAATTAAAATTATGGAAAATCAGGATATTTTTAGACTGTCCATTGGCGGACAAGCAGGGCAGGGCATTAAAGCAACAGGGCTTTTATTGGCCAAAATCGCTACGCGTTTAGGTAAACACGTTTACACTTATTCCGAATTTCCGTCGCTAATCAAGGGCGGACATAATCTGATACAGGTTTCGATTTCCAAAGAACAAGTATTTGCTCCGTCAAAAAGCACTGATTTTTGGATTACACTTGATCAAAATACCTTAAATGTTCATCTGGCGGAATTTCAAGACAGCTGTAGCATTATTTTTGATGAGGAGAAAAATTACGATTTTACCAGAATCAATAAAAAAGCCAATCTTTTTCCTATTCCTTTAAGTAAATTGTCTAAAGACGCTGGCGGTTCGCAGATTATGAGTAATACTGTTGCGCTTGGTGTCGCAATTGCTTTGTTGGGTGCTGACTTGCAGATTTTTAAAGATCTACTTTTAGATGAATTCGGGAGTAAGGGTGAAGAAACGGTAAAAGTCAATCAGCTGGCAGCTCAAAACGGTTATACCTATGCCCTAGAGCATTTTGCCGAGAAGAAAAAAAATATTTTATTTAAAGAGGACGTTGTTGAACAAAAAATTGTTGTTAATGCTAATGATGCGGTGGCTTTGGGCGCAATTGCTGCTGGTTTACAGTTTGCGGCGATTTATCCGATGTCTCCAATTTCCAATATTTTACATATTTTAGCAAGTAATCAGGAAAAATTCGGTTTTATTTACAAACAGCCTGAAGATGAAATTGCCGCTATTAATATGGCAATCGGCGCTTCTTTGGCCGGAGCACGGTCAATGACAGCAACTTCGGGCGGGGGATTCGGTTTGATGGTTGAGGGATTGGGTTTGGCAGCAATGACGGAAACGCCGATTGTGGTCATTGATGGTATGCGGCCCGGCCCGGCTACCGGACTGCCGACTTGGAGCGGACAGGGAGACTTGCGCTTTGTCCTTCATGCCCATCAGGGAGACTTTCCCAGAATTGTTTTGGCCGCCGGAGATCCGCTGGAGGCTTTTTATTTAACCATGCAGGCGTTTAATCTGGCAGACAAATACCAAACGCCGGTTATAGTTTTAATCGATAAAAATATCTGCGAACACGATCAAAGCATGCCGTTTTTTGATACTGCAAATTATGCAATAGACCAAGGCAAATTTACAACCGAAAAAGAAGCAGAGTTTGAGCGTTACAAATTATCCGCTGACGGAATTTCATTACGCAGCATACCCGGATCGGGAAATTTTTTCATTGCCAACTCTTATGAGCATGCGACCATCGGATACGATTCCGAAGAAATCAAAGACATCAATAGCCAAATGAGCAAAAGAATGACCAAGTTGGTTACCTGCGCTGCTAACGAAGACACTTCGCCAAAATTGTACGGACCGCAAAATGCTGACGTTACCATTGTTTCTTGGGGAAGCAACAAGGGCAGTATTCTTCAGGCACTTAAAGATTTTCCCAATGTTAATTATTTGCATCTTACCTGGATGAGTCCGTTTCCTGATAAAGCAGTAAGAGCAGTTTTAGAAAAATGCAAATACATTATTAATCTCGAGTGCAACTATTCTGCCGTTTTGGCTGGTTTAATTAAAGAAAAAACCGGAATTGAAATTACTGATAATTTCCTGAAATATGACGGTCGTCCTTTTTTTCCGGAAGAAATTAACGAAAAATTAAAAAGTGTTTTACAAAAATAAGATGACTTTAATTACTGACTTAACAACTTCGTGTTCTCCAACCTGGTGCCCGGGCTGCGGGGATTTTGCAATTTGGGCGGCGTTTAAAAATGCCGCAGTTGCTCAGGATTGGAATAACCTTAACACCGTCTTAACTGCCGGCATTGGTTGTCATGGTCATCTGTTAAATTATGTTAAGATTGCGTCTGTCGAAGGCTTGCACGGTCGGGCAATTCCCTTGGCCACCGGCATTAAAATGGCTAATAGTAGACTGAATGTTTTTGTATTTACCGGCGATGGCGACTCTCTGGCAGAAGGCGGAAACCATTTTATTAACGCTTGCAGAAGAAATCACGACATTACAGTTATTCTTCATGATAATGCTATTTATGCATTGACTACAGGGCAAACTTCTCCCCGTTCGCCGCATGGTTTTAAATCAAAATCCACTCCTTCCGGAAATATTGATGAACCGATTTCACCTGTCAGTTTGGCAATTGCTTCGGGTGCAACCTTTGTTGCCCGTGAATATGCTTCCCACATACCGCAACTAAGCGAGCTGATCGTCAAAGCCAATGACCATAAAGGGATTGCAATCATTGATGTTTTGCAGCCTTGCGTTTCCTTTAGCGACTTGTACACCCATGACTTTTATCAGCAAAACACTTATTATCTTTCCAAAGATTATGATGCTACTAATCAGACCAAAGCTTTTGAAAAATCTTTGGAATGGGGAGAGAAACAAATCCCTCTGGGAATTTTCTATCAGGTCGAAAAACCCTCGTACGAAGATCAAATTATCCAAATTGCCCAAAGACCATTAGTAGATAAACCACCGACAAAAAAAGACCTCTCGGAAATATTTAAAAAATATTCTTAAAGCTTATCTTACAGAACTTCTGCATCTTGTAAATAATTCAAAAAATGTTTATGATAAATTAATTATGGACTTAACCCCGCTAAATAAACTTTTGGATTTAACCGGGAAAACAGCAATTGTTACCGGTGGCGCTTTGGGAATCGGTAGGGGAATAACTTACAGGCTAGCCGAAGCAGGAGCGAATACGGTAATTGCCAATCGCACTTTGGAGGAGGCAGAAAAAGTGGCTGCCGAATTAATTGCAAAAGGCTGGAAGGTTAAAGCTATCAAAACCGATGTCTCTGTTGAGACGGATGTTAAACAATTGGTTGATCTGTCTATTCAAGCCTTCGGCGGAATTGATATTTTGGTAAATAACGCCGGCATTTTCCCTTCAGTTCCCGTTCATAAAATGACTTTGGCTGATTTTGAAAACGTCCTAAAAATTAATTTAGAGGGAGTATTTCTGACAACCAAATACGTGTCCGAACAAATGATTTCTCAGGGAAGAGGTGGTAAAATAATCAACATTACTTCGATTGATGCACTTCATCCGTCTTCCGTAGGTCTGGCCCACTATGATGCGTCAAAACATGGCGTTTGGGGATTTACTAAAAACACTGCCTTGGAACTGAGTCAATACAAAATATCAGTTAACGCTATTGCGCCGGGAGGGATATTAACCGACGGAGTCAGAAAATTACAAGCCAGTATGCCTGTTCCCGGCGGAGTTGACCCTGAAAAAATTCTGGAAGGATTTTTGGCAAAAATTCCCATGCACCGTATGGGTCAGCCCGACGATATAGGAAAAGTTGCCTTATTTTTGGCCTCAGATATGTCCTCTTACCTTACCGGTTCGCAAATCGTGGTTGACGGTGGAGTTCTGCTTTCTTAAAGTGTTTTACTTATTGTAAAATATCGGAAAATTGCTTAACATAACTTATATGGACAATAATCCTCAACAGCCAACGGCAGACAAGGAAGTACAAATCGGAAAATATAAAATCAAAGTGATCAGAAGTCTGTGTATCGGTGCAGCGTCCTGTGTGGCAGTATCGCCAAATATTTTTAAACTTGACAGCGAAAATAAAGCAATAATTTTACAAGGGGATGATGCTTTGGAAAATATTTTAATGGCGGCTCAGTCCTGTCCGACTAAAGCAATTGTGATTTTCGATACAGAAACCAATACTCAGGTCTGGCCCGCGTAATCAAGAATTTTCTTCTTTCTCTCCTGTGTACTTAATGGACTTTGAATTCCCGGACCGCCGATGCAGCCGCCTTCACAGAACAAAATATCCAAAAGACGTATCTTGGGATTTAAATCAAAATTTTTGATCGCTTCCACGCAATTTTTCCAGCCCGAAACCGTCTGGATTTCACCCGGCTGAAAACTTTCCATCAAACCGCTACTGTGCGACAATCCTCCGTCAACTGGATAAATTCTCGTCAGTCCTTCTCCGCCAAGATCAAATTGGTCCTGAATTCCCGTCTCCTCCTGGATGTTAAAATGGTTAAAAACTTGAACAATTTCCGTATAAGTAAGCACTAAAATATTCAAATCCGGATTATCTTCTGTTGCTTCAAGCTTTTTGACAATACAGGGGCCGATAAAAACAGGCTGACAATCCGGATAATTCTCCTTAGCAATTTTGGCAGTCGCGATCATTGGCGAATCAACTCCATAGGTAAAATATTTTGCTGACTTCGGCATTTGTTGGCGGACCATTCTGACTACTGTCGGACAAGGGCTGGTAATGTAACGGTTGTTGGGGTTATTTTTCAAAAGATCCGCTAATTCCGCGTTGGTTTTCCTGGCGCCCAAAGAAACCTCAATGACATAGGAAAACCCCAACTTTCTTAATCTGGTAATAATTTCTGGATAGGAAAAAACTATTGGAAAAGATGGCGCCAGCATAGCGACCAATTTTCTTTTTTCGCTTAAGGCTTGAATTAACGCGTCTACTTCATTCATGGTTTTTCAAAAGCTGCAGGATTGGATAAGCTAACAAGCCACCAAGGCAGGCGGTTGTAAATTGAATTAGGCCCATTGAAGTAATAAATAATTGCGGAACAACCTGCGCTTTGTAATAAATATTTACCATAATAAAAAGCAGTAAATATTTTGCCAACGCAGAAGAAAATATTCTCACTAAATAATTTTGTTGTTTTGTTAAAGAAAAAATCTTCACTTGTAAATAATTTCCGACCCAAATAAAGGGCAGAAAATAAAATAAAAACATTGTTTGTGGGCCAAAGATTGTATTGTGGGAAAATGCTGCCAGACTGGGGAGAATAAGCACGGGATACAGCGTCCTTTTATCCAATTTCTCCGCTGTAATAAAGAAAAGTGCATTAACAACCGTTCCGGTTATTGCTTGAGGTTGTGATATTAATAAAGGAATACTAATTCCCAAAAAATAGACGACAAAATTTAATCTAAAAAGTAAATATTTCCGAAGGTTTAAAGCAAGTACTTTCATAAATTATGAAACTAATAAGATTATACAAAACAAGAAAAATAATTGCTACTGCCTTTTTAGTGCTTTTTGGTTTTATGCTTTTAGAAATCCGTTGATTATTAAATCTATTGCCTTTTTTTGTGACAGTCCCCGCATCATCAAGTACAGGAGCTGCTCTTCATTAATTTTTCCGATTGACGCTTCATGGATTATTTGAGCTTTTCTGTTTTCGCAAGCGATTTCGGGCATTAAAGATATTTTTGATTTATCATCAACCAGAATTCCCTGACAATCTAAATAGCCCTTAGCTTCATTTCTGGCAATTATTCTGGAAACAGCGTCTATTCTGCTATTTTTCTTTCCAACCAAGCGCAAGCTTGCCGTTCCGCTCGCATTTTTGCCTTCAAGATAAAACGAATCTTCAATTTTTATCTGCGAGTTTATGCCATTAATAATTATGCGCAATTCCGAAGAAGCATTTTCTTTTAGAAATAAAGAAGTTTTAAAATTTAAATTCTCGGGCGGCAAAAGATTTTTATATTCATATTTAAGACTCGCGCCTTTTTCCAAAATAAATTCGTAATCAGGGCTTACAAGATCTTTCTCTCCCCAGCGGTGAAGATGATTATAATCCAGAGATGCTCCGGCTTTTAGAATCAACCTTCCTTTAGCTTTGTGAACTCCGTATAAATGATTTTTTGCGGCGCTACATGTAACATTGGCTTTTACTTTTAATCCTTCTTCTACCACCATTAAATTACTTAAATCCTGCTGGATTTTAGGCGAGGCAATTGCAACACAGGTATATAAAGGAAAATCAACCTGTTTTTGAACCCAGACAAAATATCCTTCTTTTGGTTTTACATTAAACAATTTGCGGGTCCAGATAAATTTTTCCCATGCTCTCAGGCTTGGCAAAACTATAACGCCTGCCGTACCTAAAATTTTTTCAATTTTATGGTCTATCTGTAAAAAATTCAAATTATTCTTTGTAGCAGGCAGTACATTCTTTGCATTTTTCATAGCCATATTTTTTTATTACTCGGATTATTTTTTTGAACTCCCTATTTTGGCAGACAATTTTCCCGTTAACCATTATACTGGTCATGTTTGGTTTTAAATAATTAAGTATTGTGCCGGAATGAGTGATGATTAAAATAGACACACCCAGGTCCACAAATTCTTTTTTTATTATTTTAGCAACCCGATCAATTTTATTTATATCCAAACCCGAATCAATTTCGTCAAAAATTATGAGCTTTGGATTTAAAGAAGCTATTTGATAAATTTCCGAAATTTTTCTTTCTCCTCCG
>CAIQLZ010000060.1 GCA_903872785.1 Candidatus Levyibacteriota bacterium | reverse complement strand
AGCCCCTCCTGTTATAAAAACACGTTTATGCTTATAAAACATATCGATGGATAAAATCGTATAAAATAGGTCTTTATTATATCCTAATTTTTCTTGAAAATCATTACTTTTGGGTGGTCATAGACAGTGAATGATTCATCTGCACTTTGATCATTTATCGGAATATTTAATATGGGAATTGTTGGGGGATTTTCAAATTCTGCTATTTTCTTAAATCCTAATTTTTCATTAAAAAGTGCTTGATAATAGAGATTAGCATTTTGGGGACATCTTTCTTTAGGAATATTCCAGTTTTTGCAATTTTGGGCAATTCTTTGGAGAGGAATGTATAAGCGGTTACTTGCAATTATTATATAATTCGATTCCAGAACTGCTTGATATATTTGCATTTTTTTAATAGGATTTTGCATTTCGTAGATTGGCAATACTTGAATTTTGTAATTACTCTGAGTACCAGATGGTAAACCATCATCCCAATGCTCAGTGGCAATAACTGATCCAATTGGAATATTTTGGTTAATCCAATTGGATGCCAAAAGACGAGTATTGGATTTTGTATAAATATGCATGAAAGATAAGGGCCAAATAAGTAAAATAATATAAAGTATTAAGTATAAAGCATTAAGTATAATACGGGATTTAATTTTAGTTTTTAAAATTTGGTTTATCTTATAAGCTGAAATTGCGCCAAAAATACAAAAAAAAGGATAAAGAGGGAGCATGTAGCGCATCCAGCCGACTGCAAATTTTCCAACAACGGCAAAATAACTTATTAAAAATATTAAAAGAATAAATTCTTGTGCCCATTTTTTTTCTTTTTTCTTTTTTAAAATAATAAAAGATATATAAAAAATTCCCAGAAAAGAAATCGTTGCAAGAATTGGTCCCTGTCCCCAAAGAAATATATTTTTTAATTCATAGAAATATGGAATTTTTCCGACATATTGAAGGGTATATGGGAAAGTAAATGCATCATGTGTCATTTGGGATTGCTCCATTGTTTGTCTCCAAAATTCTTTAAAGTTTATAAGTGAATATGGTTCAAATATGAGAAATGACATGAAAGTGAAAAATATAATAATCCCTCCTTCAGCAAGAAGTATTTTTAAAAATTTTGGAACATGGGCGAGCCAAATATGGGGCCGGTGAGGGTTTTTTAAAAAGATTAAAATAAAATCTGAAATTAGTGCCGCTCCGATTGATGCTACCAGAGCTAAAGCACTTGTTTTTGTCGCAAGAGATATTCCGAATATAATTCCTATAAAAACTGCTTTTATTTTCGTAGGTTTTTCGTAGAAAAAAATAATTGTATAAAGGGTGAGTAGTATAAAAAAAGTGAGCATAGTATCGACAGCGTAAAAATGAGCTGCCTGAATAGGAAAAACACTAATGGCATAAAAAAGAGTTCCCAAGAGTCCGACTGTTTTGGTAAATAATTTTTTCCCCAATAAGAAAATAAGTATAATCGTTCCTGTGTCAAAAATAACGGAGATAAAACGTCCGATAAGGTTGATTTGATCATAACTAGCAGCCTGCGGATAGTAAATGCTAATCAGTGCTCCAACAGCTTTTAATAAATATAGAGGGAAACTGCCATAGGCAAAAAAATGTGGATTCAAAGGGCTATTTATTGACAAAAATTCAGATATGCTTGACGGGAAATGAAGAGGAAGGCTAAACATGACAATTGCCCGTTCATCCGGATGAAGGTGATTGTTTTGGTCCCAGTTGAGGCCGTAAAGCCTAAGAAGTATTCCAACTAGGATTATGAATAGTAAAATAAATTTTTCTTTGTTAGTCTCCCAAATTTTTTTCATAATCTTTTATTGAAAGTTGTTGTGTTTTTTTGAAAATGCGGATTACAGGATGATCAAAAACACTCCATGTTTCCTCAGCCTTTTCATCAGGAATTTCCAATTTCCAATTTCCAATTTCCAACATGGGATAAGAATGAAATTCTTTAATTTGTTGAAATCCCATGCTGTTACTAAAAAGTGCGTTATAAAAATGTGCTGTTTTTGGAAAAAATTTGGGTAATCTTTGATGGTTCATAAAAACGCGTCGACTTTGAACCAGAAAATAGTCAGAAGAATACAAGCTATTAGCAATTTTATTCCTTGTTAAAGGGTCATTTTCTAGAGAATAGAAATCAAGAGAAATTTTTTGAAAATTTCCTGCCAGAGGAATGTCAATCATGTTTCCTCCTTCAACTAGAATAATGGATCTTTCCGGAAAGTTTTTTTCAATCCAATTTGAGGCAGTGATTCGGACATCAGGATGTAAATATATAGAGAAAAATGCAGTTGTCCACAGGAAACTTCCAATTAATAGAATAATTGTAAGAAGTTTTGATATGAACTTATTTTTTGAATAAAGTCTATCAAGTAAAAAGCATGCAAATATCGCAAAAAAAGGAAATGTTGGAGAAATAAATCTGGTCCATTTGGCAAAAAGAAAAGCATTAGGAATATATAATGATAAAAAAGCAATAATAATTAGAATAATTTCTTTTTTAGGTTTTTTAATTTGATTAATTACAATAAAGAAGAATCCTATAAATGAAAACAAAAGCAAAAATGGTCCCAAGGCGAAAGGTAAAATCTTTTCTATCTGAAAGAAAGATGGCATTGTATTTATAAACTGTCTTGTATAGAAAACCGAAAGTTTACCCATAGCCAGTCCTCCTTCATATTCTAAATTACCTCGAAAATCAGGAAAATCCAGGAAAATATAGGGCGCAACAAGAGCAAGAGTTGCAGTAGTAATAATTGCGATTATTCCTATAAAGCTTGCAAATTTTAATAGTTTTTTAAGCAGTTGTTTCATGAATAATCTTATTTTTTTGAAAGAAAGTTTTTTAGGATAGGAATTAATAATTGCAGTTGTTGCTAGGGGTAACAAGAATACAGCTGAACTTATCTTTACGCCCATTGCAAAACCCAAAAATACAGATGCTAATGCCAAAAATAGAATTTTATTTTGCTTAATAAACTTTATCATGAAAAACAAAGAGCCAAATAAGAAGAAAATCTCATTAGATTCCGGAGTAGCAAAATGAGCTTGTTGAATAAGACCGGGAGTTATTCCGACCAGGAGAGCAGCAAGATAGGAAAAACGAGGTTGCATAACAAATCGGCAGATTTTATAAACTATAAAAATAGTAAAAGTTGAAAATAAAGCAGAGTAAAAACGGCCGATTAAAAATGAGTTAACATTTAGAAAATGTAAATTCGTAATTCTAAAAAGATAGAAAAGTAATTGTTGAGTAAAATAAATAAGATAGATAGTAACAGTACCATAGGAGAAAAAATGAGGATTCATATGATTGGGAAAAGATAATTGGGCGACTGAACCGACAATATGATATTCGTCGGGATGAGTGAACAATCCTTGACCCCAATCTAATTTGTAGAAACGAAGCAAAGCGCCTAAAACAATGATTATTAATATAACAAATGATTTGAATCTCATAAGGATGCTTTATGAACGGAGAAGAGAAGAGCAAATCCTGCGAACGCCGTAATAATTCCTGCAGCAATTAATAATATTGAAGAACTACCTGTTGGTGGAAGACCGCCCTTTGATTTAAGAGGAACGATGATGGGAGAAGGAGCAGGGGTTGGTGTTGGAAGAGGAGTAAATACGCTAATTGTTGGGGAAGGTAAAGGCATTGGGGTGGGAATTGCGGATGGGCTAATAGGTATTGCTGTTGGATTTTCTGCTGCAAGAACAGTGAATGATTGTATTATAGTTGTTAATATGCCTGAAGAATCACGAGTCTTTATAGTTATCGTATGAGCGCCTGGGGAGAGATCAGTAGAGGGTTTATATGTCCAATTTCCATTGATGTCTGCAGTTACTTCAGTTGTTATTTTTTCATTCGAATTAATGATAATTTCTACTTTTTCATTGGGTAAGCTTGTGCCGCGAAATTGAGGTTTTCGGTCAGTAATCGATTGTTTGTCTTTTGGGTTGGTAATGCCAAGCTTAAAATTATTTTTGTGCGGAACAGTTGAAGGAAAACCCGATAATCCTCCAGGTCCTGTTGCGCCAGGAGAAATATTCTGAGTAAAATCATAATTATTAGATAACGTTATTATTGGAAGAGAGTTTGTTTGATTCAGAGATGCTGATGCGGAAGATATTAAAAACCCATCGGTAGCAATAATTTTAAAAACAGTGTTTTCATCTGTGTTAAAATATGCAGAAAGATCATTGATTCTCAATTTTTCTAATGAAAAACTGAAATTACCATCATTTGCAGTTGTGCTGGATATGAGTTGGGAATTTTCTGCATTTAGATATACAAGCGTTTCAGAAGAAGGACTACTGTCAGGTAGAACAATTTTTCCTTTTATGGTAATCTGTTTGGCAGGTGGAGAAGATATATTGGGCCCAGTTATTGCCTCAAAAGGAGCACCATTATTTAAATATGTATTAGAACCAGAAATAATTGTAAAATAATATTTTGTGTCAGGGATTAGTTTTTTTACGGATATACTGTGGATTTTTTTAGGAGAAAAAGATCCTTTTTCTTTATCGATACTTTCTAATTCAGATTCTCCTAATTTCTTAGTCAAGCCGTAGCTGATAGAGCCTGTAGAGGGCACTTCAGTTATATAGGTTACAGTAAATGATTCATCCGAAATATTCGTTATTTTTACATTTTGTGGTTCCTGTGAACCTGAGGCCGTGTTGATGAAAACGGTTTGATTATTGGCAATAAAAGCTGTTAAAGGTATACATAATAAAACAAGAATAATTCCTAGGATTGTCGGAATTTTCCTATTAAATAATTTGTTTTTCATATTTTGGTTACCTCAATATGATCCTGAGTTTGTCGAAAGGGATCACAGCAGAAGTTTTCCCTCCCCAGATGCACTTTGAGGAGCAATATTTAGGGTTGGCAAAGCAATTGGAGTAGGGATAGCATTTTGCAATTCAAAAGATGGATTTATTTGCTGTCTTTGTTTCAACTTATCAACAGTTTTTGTATCAAAAACAGCTCTAATAGGAGAAATGTCTTTATTGGTTTTTTCTGATATCGTAGAGTTTACGATATTATGATAGAAACTAAATCCTATCCAAATTATAACAAAAATAAAAAGAGTGATTACAGTAATTAAAATATCTTTTTGTTTCATGTCGAAAAAATCATAAATTATTTTTTGAAAAAAGCAAGTCCTTTTATATTAAATTCTAAGGATCCGTCATTTTGACTAACAGCATTGTCAATGGAGAATGTATCAATATTGACAATTCTTTCCATGTTTGTAAGTATTTGTAGGAATTTAGATATATTTTCAAAAGAACCAACTCCTACAATGGTAAAAGAATAAGAATAGTAATTTTTACTTGCGCTCGAATTATTTCTTAGAACTTCTACTTCAAAACTTTGGAGCTCTTTTATGGCAATATTTGATTGTTGTCCAATAGACTGAATCTGGGCAAAAAGAATTGAAACATCAGGCTGCGTAGTTATAGCATTAATTACGAATGGTAAATCACTTTCTAAGTCGGCATATTGTTTTTTTAATCCGGTTAAATTTTTTATTTTAGTTTGTAATTGATTTAAGACAAATTGATTATCAGAAAGTTCTTTTTGTAATTTAAGAACAGTTGAAATAGTCGGTTTTATTGCAAACAATCCAAAAAAAGCTAAGGCACAAAGAGTCAATACTATGCCAAAAAACTTTTGACTTCTTTCTTGTTTTAGATATGGAAGAGCCAAAAGAAAATTGTTTTTTGTTATATTCTTAGAATTATCTTGCATATTTTATTTCAATACAGTTGTAATATCAACAGAAAGACCAATTGATGGCTTATTTTCCATGCTATCTATGCTTATTGATTTTATATTACGATAGTTTTTGAGAGAATTTACTAAGTTATCTAAGTCCGATACAGAAGTTATATCAGCTTTAAATTTTATTTGGCCTTGATTTAGAACGAAATTATTAAGTTTTACCTGATTTTGCATTAAACTCATAATGCCTATGATGTTTTGTTCAGAATTGATAGCTTTTGTTGAAAAGGTCGAAGCTAAAGTAAGACGATCTTGTAGATTTCTATATTTATCCTCATCGTTTTTCATAACAGAGACTATGTTTTGCTGCTGTTTAATCGCGGAGTGAAGATTAACGATCTTATCGTCAAGAGAAAATCGATAAACAAAAACGATTACCGCTACTATTTCAGTTATAATTACAATTAAACGGCCTATCGTTAAGGCCCAATCCATGAATTTATCGGAAAAAGGAGTTTTTTTATCTGTTACTAAATTTATGGAAGGTAGATTGTCTGGCATGATAAATCTAGTCTAGGGGAATTTGAGCTTTTTGTCAAAAACTTACGAAATAGTTTTTTTTGTTTTTTTGGTGCTTTTTATTTTAGTTAATTTGGGGAAGCTAGTTCTT
>CAIQLZ010000059.1 GCA_903872785.1 Candidatus Levyibacteriota bacterium | reverse complement strand
TCAAAAAATGATAAGACAAGATGTAGATAAGAAAACTAATTATCAATTCGTATTTACTGAATATAAATATCCAAAGAGTTCATTTTATCAATAATGTCTTTTTTTTGACCAAGTGAGTCAAATAACAATATTGGCGAAAATTTTTTTAATGTTTTTACTGACCCTTCTATTACTTTTTTCTCATAGCCTTCAACATCTATTTTCATTACATCAACTTTTTCTTTAATTATCTCATCTATAGATATAATTTTTGTCATTTGAAATCCGTAATAGTCGCGTTGTAATTTTAAATTACTCCCGTCTACTATCGAATGAATCAAATTATTTGTTGATTTTTTTAATTTTTTTATAGCAGATCTATCCCCTACGGCGAGATTATAAATTGAAACATTTTTGTAGTCTTTGACATTGCTTTTTAGGCAAGAGAAATTGCCTTTTTCCGGTTCAAAACATATAATTCTACTTTTTGGATATAGTTCTTTAACATAAATAGTGAAAAGACCAATACTGGCTCCAATATCCAGAATTGTATCTGATGGACTTAAAATAGAATCAATGTTATATAGATTACAGAAAATAACTTCTCTAGCATTATTGAAATAACTCCTTAATTGCTCCGAAGTAAAGTTTTTTACCATAGAAAACTTAATTTGAGATTGATTTACAGAGTAAAAATTATCTATCAGTTCATATCTGGATTTATAAAAATACTTCCAAAATAATCTTTTTTCATCTTTTCCTCCGAGAATCAAATCCATTTTATTTTTAAAACTATATCCATGGAAAAAAAGGATTTTTCTCAACAGATATAAAAACCACATGGCTCCAAGGTTTTTCTTTAAATCGTTCCTTCCGAACATATAGGAGTAATAAATAGCCCCAATTTTTTTGAGGTAATCGATTCTATCTATTTTCATTATCTTACATCAATTACTTGTCCTGTTAAATCGGACATACAGGTATTAAGAGTCACTATAGCAATATCTTTTGGATCAAGCAATGACCTTTTTGTCTCTTTTCCAAAATTTTCCTTTCTCATTGGCGTATTTGCTCTTGTGGGTGATATCGCATTTATTCTAATCTCTTTTTCAAATATTTCCTCAGCTACTCCTTGGACAAAATTTACAATCGCTGCTTTTGTTGAGGAATATATAGAATAATTAGCCCTACCTCTTGTGTACGAACTTGAAGTAAAAAGAGCTATGGAACTTTTTTTTACCATATACTTAATTGCCATTTTGGCTAAAAATATTTGTGAAATATAATTTACCTCAATCTGATCAATTATATTTTCTTCAGTAAATTTTTCTAGGGTATCTATTTTTAATATTCCAGTTGTTGAAATTAATATATCTATCTTTCCATTTTTTTTAACAAAAGTGTTTAGAGTTTTATTTATTAATTTACGGTCTCTAATATCATATCCCGTTGAAAGAGAATAACCGATCACCTTGGCCCCATTTTCTATACATAATTTATATATTTCCCTACCGATCCCGCTTGAGTGCCCGAAAATAATAATTTTTTTACCTTTTAGCTTTGTAGGGCTAATGCCATTTGCTTCCATATAGGTATTTCTTAATTGAAATAATTTGTCGGCTATATGTATGTCTAAAGGATTAGTCACTTTCATGTTTTCTTCTGAACCTTCAACCACATATACTTTTGAAAATCCGTATTTTAATACTATGCCGCAATCATCAGTAAAATCGTAATCTTTATTTTTATGTGCAATATTGTGTGCTTTTAGAATCGTTTTGTAATCAAAACCCTGTGGAGTTTGTCCTCTCATAAATCCTGATCTTTCCGGAATACTCTCTATAAATCTATCTTTACTAACCTTAATCAGGGTATCGGCAGGAGGTATGGCTACGTCTACAGCTTTATTTTTTTTAAGGGCTAGAAGAATATCGTTAATTATCCTATCGCTAATAAATGGTCTTACTGCGTCATGAAACAAAACATATTTCGTAGTTTTTGGATCACATTTTTTTAATCCAAGAAAAGAGGATTCTTGCCTTGTAACACCGCCTTTTATTACAGCTTTTATTTTTGCGAATTTTCGGTTATCCATAACTAATTTAATATCTTTAAAAAAATGAGGATTAGCTACAATTATTATTTTATCTATATTCGTGTTATGTTCAAATTTTTCAACAGTATGCTCAAGTAAGGTTTTTCCCGCAATTTTTACCAATTGCTTTGGTACCTCATTTGAAAAACGAGAACCTGCGCCCCCCGCTAAAATAATTACTACAGTACCTTTTTTCATTTAATTTTTAGGGACTACTTTCAGAGTATGGACATATTTACCCAAGGCTTCTAAATATCGCCTTGACGAATGGCCGTCTGCCAATTTGTTCCAGCATTTTTTTATAACCATATTTCTTAAAGAATTATATTCTCTCATATACGTATTTGGTTCTGTTAATGAATATGTGATTGTATCAAAAAGCTCTGATTCATTTTTCACTATCTTTCCTGGTCTATCAATCGGGAGCAACGTATATCCTGTAAAACCTGGTTTCACATCGATGAAAATTACAGGACGCTTTAGCAATAAATAATCACTCATTATTGATGACCAATCAGTGATTAATATATCTGTCACTAGTAAAAGTTTTTCTGTATCAGGATATTCTTCCATTGACATAAATTTTATTCGGGAAAGCTTCTTGTTAACATACATCTTTTTCTCTGCAGCATTAAGGTGCAACCTAATAATTGTTATTCCACCAATCTTTTCACAATATCCTTCTAGATTTAAAAAAAATCGATTATTAAAAGACAGTGATCTATTTTCCTGTGAATTGTAAGTAGGAGCAAATAATAAAATTTTTTCTTGTCCCGAAAAACCTAATTCTTTTTTTATTAAAGAAGTTTTTTTTGTTTTATTTCTATTTATTATGACATCTGTCCTTGCATACCCCGTTACTTTGATTTGGTCCTTTCGGAAACCCCATTGTTCATACATTTTACTAAAAAAGGGCGAGCTAACAAATATTAAGTCATAAAGATGCATATGATTAAATTGCTTACTTGTCTGTCCCTTATGGCCTACACCATGCCATACATCTATAAAACAAATTTTATTTCTTAATATTTTTTTCAATAAAAAAAATATGCCCGATCCATGATCGCTCATAAACACTTTCGAAGTCACAATCATCCAACAATGTTTTATATTTAAACCATTTAATACGTGAACATCTTCATTTTGGCAATTCAGATAATATTTATAATCAAGTGTTAAATAATGAATCAAGGGGGAAGAAAAAGATGCAGCTATGTAGTCGTGAAAAGCTTTTATGTTGCCATTAAATTTGTGCCCATATAGAATTATCCTGTCTTTCTGCTTTGGTTTTATCAAGGTAGCAACCAACAATACTAGAATCAAATTAATTGTTGAAATTATTAAGTACGTCCATGAAGAGAAAGAGTTGTATCTAAACTTCATATTTCTTTAATACACTTTCGTTTCCACGAAAACTGTTATTAAAATCGCTAAATTACCAATTCCATAAGCAATTGCAGCTCCGATACTACCATAAATCGGAATAAGAATTAAATTAGCAATAATATTTACAATTAAGCCTAGTAGCAAGGAAAAAGCCCAAAATAGTTGTTTTTTCTTTGCCAGTAACAAATTAAAAAAGAATCCAGATAAATAAGCGATAACCCCACCGACTAATAATATAAACATTATGTCGGCAGAAGCTAAGTATTGCTTTCCATAGATTAGTAAAATTATATTTTTCCTCAAAAAATAAATTAATATCAGAGCCGCTGATAGTCCTACGACAGATATAGAAATTGTTACTTTTAAAAGTTTACGTAAGGCTTTGGGATTGCTTGACACTAAATTTACTATTCTAGGAAGTAACGCGTTGTGAAGAATGTTAATAATTAAAAACGCGTAAAGAATTTTATATCCCGCCTGATATAAACCTACTTCATGATAACCCTTAAATGCCTTTAAAATTATTGTGTCTAGGTAGCCGTAAACAATCAAAAAGACACTTCCTAAAAAAAGTGGCCATGAATAATATATCAATTTTTTGGCGTGTGAAAACCCACGTTTAAACGAAAAAGAGAATAAGAATTTTCTAACGAAATAGATTGAAATAATTAAGATAAAAGCTGTAGAAATAATATAAGCCAGAAATAACGTTGGAGGAGAAAGATGGAAGAAGATAACTAGTAAAACTAAAACAAGTAACAAAAATGTATATCCGCTTCTTGTGAAAAAACTGAGTTCCATCTTTTCAAAAGCGCGGAATAACGAAGCGAACAATGACACGAATGACTGAATGATTATGTAAATACCTGCAAGATAAATAAAAATACGGACATTTTCAGTTGAGGGGATAAATATCGTAGAAACTAAAATAAGTAAATAGGTAAACAGCGAAAGGAGGATTTTTAATTTTAAAGTTGAACCAAAAAAAACGGAGGCCTTTTCTTTATTGCCGCTGATTTCTTGAATTATCATTGTCCCCAAGCCAAAATCTGCAAGAATACAAAATAAGCTTACAAAAGCAATTGCATAGCTATACTCTCCATACTTTTCTACTCCCAGATAGCGGGTAATGGAGATAACAACTAAAAAAAGAAAAAATTTGGAAATGATTTCCGCAAACATTAGCCAGAAAGTGTTTTTAACAAGAATTTGCTTTGTTGACTTGTTTTTTAAGAAAAAATCTTTAAATATTGGTAGTTTTTGCCCAAATGCTTTTTTCATCTAATTTTAACTTGTATTTTACCATGAAGACTATTATACTTAATAAACTAAGGTTTTGCTATGTAAGACAAATTTGACATTCCAAGTCTGCCTCAAGAAGAGACAAAGAAGATGAAATTAAATAAAAACCTAATCACGTTTTTAGGGATAGGCCTCATAATTTTACTAGTTTTGGGGTTTTTAACCTTCTATTGCATTGGTCCTTTTGGTGCAAAAGTTGTATATCAATTCACTTCGGGCGATAAAGATAAATTATCTATCTTAAAAGGGGCACAGCCTTCTGAAGGCATTAAGAACAACGCTACAAATACCTTAACTATTCCCGAACAAACAATCAGAAAAAATATTGCCACTTTAAATTTAACGCTGCTTTCTCAAAAAATAGGTGGTGTTTGGGTAAATTTGAAATTTAAAGGCGATCCACAGGAATTGAAAATCGGCGTAAAGGGAAGCTTAAAAGATCCGTATTTATACAAGCCCCTTTACAACAGAATTCTAGAAGATTTAAACGGCATAAAAATCGACAACGGATTTTTATTCTGGCAAAAAGTCAAAAAGTACAAAGATCTTTCTGAATTTTCAAAAGATTCATCGTCTCCATCAGGTAAATTAACTGCCATTTATTTTATTGATCCAATGGATATTGCGGTCATTAACCCTTCTAGTCAAAAATCAGAACAATTATTTAGTGTAAGTACTCCGCTTAGAGGTACTAATACGATGTATATAAAAGTTGACAGAACTCCGTTTATTTTAAATATCAGCAAACAGGATCTAAATATGTACAAAGGACCGGATCCACTGTCTGTTGAAATATACAAAGAAAGCGATAAAATCTATCAAAAAACAATTCCAGATGACGGAATAATTGAAGCAAGCAATATAAGTATGCAGCCCCAAAAGATAAATATTCGAATAGATACCCTCGAACTAGGTATTTACAAAGTTTTACTCACTGACCAATCAAGAAAATCAGATGTTTTGATCAGCAAAATTGAAACAAATCAGCTTAATTTTATTTTCTTTTCTCCTGTTACATTTTTAGGCAGTTCTTCTGCCAATTTTTGGACAAACTCGACAAACATTACTCTTAGAACCGGAAGAACGCTTCAAACAATAAAAATTGATGATAAATCTAATTTAAATATGGATACCTTAGGGAAAACCTTTGTTTACGATTTGCAAAACCAAAAACAATTAGATATATATCCCAAAGCAGCAGTTGGGCTACAAGTAAAAACGGCCATACATAAATTAACAATACCAAAAAGTGATTTAACAATTAAAGGTGATGGTTATTTTGCAATCAGCAAAGATTCTTTTTTTAACCCTGACCCGTTTAATTCAATCGATCTGACCAGCGTAACGGACACAAGTAGTGTTGATTACATCGTTGCAAACTATCAAAAAGTTAAAAAGGATGGGGATTGGAATATCGCGCAGGTCTATTTTGATCCGAAAGACATCAATATTGACGGAGATAAACTATATTTTTCTTTAGACTTGCCCGGTCTTTCCCAAGCCGGAGGAGAAATTACGATTAGCAGTTTAGAAATGACAGTCAATAAACCCGGCTGGTTTAATTCTGCAAATAATAATTCTATAAATACTTCTACTCCTGTTGCTACGGTAACGAAAACAAGTGAAGGTTTCTTAAGTAGAATTGTTAACTTCTTCAAAAACCTATGGCCGTTTAAATCAACAACCCATTCTGCAAACTCAGGGCAGGGCAAGACCGAACTTACAAACACTCCTACTCCGACCCCGATTCCAACTTTAAAAGATAAATTAAAGATTAGCGTCCAAAACGGAGGGGGAGCTGCAGGAATAGCGGCAAAATATGCGGATTTATTTAAAACCGAGGGCTTTAATAATGTTGAATCGGGTAATTCCCCTTCAGACATTAAAAACGCTTCTATTTCTTATAACAAAGCCCAAGAGGGAGAACTGGAATCTACGCTATCTCAAATTGAAACAATTCTAAATAATGATTATAAAACAGTTAATAGAATAACCACTGCCGATAAGGATAAAATAAATATAATTTTGGGAGAACTGCCAAAACCAACACCAGCAGCCTCACCAACGGCGACAATTAAACGCTAGACAGACTTAAATTTCTAATTTCTAATTTCTAATCAAATTTAGATTTCCAATTCTTTAAACATTTTAAACGTTGAGAATTGTTCTTCAGCAGGTTCAGGATCCTGAGTGAAATCGAAGGAAAAACTGAAAATTAATAATTAAAAATTGAAAATTATTTTCTTCTCTTAAACAAGATATTCTGATAGAATATTAAAGTGAAGAAAATACTTAATCCTCTTTTTCAATTTTCCGCTGTTTTGTTTCCCTTTGCTTTGGTTCTATATATGATTTTATTCTTACTGGAAAATGTTTTTTCCGGTTTTGTCAATAATGTTTTTGATCTTAATTACTTTTTAGTTCCGGTCTTGTTTTTTGGCTTTATGGCAGCCTTTGCCAACAAAGAAGAGGATAAGAATGAGAATAAACCGACAAAGTGGGATTTTATGCTTATTGCCGGATTGGCAGCTTTAAGTTTTGTAATTTTAGAGTACAAAACGGCAGATTTGGGACTTGCGGGGTTTTTTATTTCAATAATTAGCTCAATTTTAATTGCCTTGATATCACTTACTATTATTTTTCCTCTAGAGAGCTTAGATTTAGAAACAGAAAATAAAATAGAAAGAAAAATAAATTATAGAAAATTTTTCCTATCCTTCCTTGGACTTTTTTTAACCAAGTTAGCCTCTATTGTTGCTCTGGTTTTCCCGAAGACAGAAAAAGCACCGGAAGAAGTTATAGAAACTTCGAAAAGAAAACTTAACATTCCAAGATTTAAGATTCCAGAATTTAATTACAGAAAATTTT
Source organism: Candidatus Levyibacteriota bacterium (assembly GCA_903872785.1). Taxonomy (GTDB): domain Bacteria; phylum Patescibacteriota; class Microgenomatia; order Levybacterales; family UBA12049; genus GWB1-37-8. The sequence goes on along the minus strand of CAIQLZ010000059.1, from coordinate 4,613 downwards.
TACCGTCTCCTGCTGTGTTTTCTTTAATGGGACTGGTCTCGATTATTATAATCGGCGGTCTTGTATTTTCCCTTTATAGGGGCAAGATTGCAGAAGAAAAGGCAATAAAAAACCAACTGGCAATAAATATTATTGAGCAGCCATCAGTTCAAATTCCAAATGACCAACTTCTTGAGAATACACCTATTTTCGTTGAAAATGGGTCCGGAAAAACGGGCAAAGCCGCTTCAATGGCGGCTTTATTAAGCGACTTTAATTTCGGCAATGTCAAAATAGGGGACGCCGATAACTCCGATTATAAAAATGCTTATTTAGAATTTAATGAAAAGGATTTTCAAGTTGCCTCCTATGTAACCTTTCTTTTAACCGATAATGATAAATATAAAGTAGTTAATATGCTTCCGCCGGCTAATTCCAGCCAATCAGGTATAATTTTAATACTTGGAGAATAATGAAAAAATTTTTGGCAGTAATATTTATTCTTTTTTTAGTTTTTAGGATTCTGCCTTATATTAATAATCCGGTTCCTCTTGGATATGACGGCGGAATTTACCTTTATGAATTTCTTCTTTTTCCAAATCTTCCCAATTGGCTTATTTTAGGATTTTCGCCCGGACTTTTTGTCTTTGCTTTCCCTTTTGCAAAACTTGTTCCGCCCGAGTTTCTTCTAATTCCGATTTCTATCCTTTCCCAAATTGTTTTGTTTTTTAGTGTTTATTTTGTTTCAAAAAAAATATTTAACGGAAAAATAGCCTTGCTTAATACTTTTCTTTTTTCAGTTTCTCTTATTCAATTCAGAACTTTCTGGTTTTTTTATGTTAAAAACACTTTTGCCCTTGCTCTTCTTCTGCCTGCTCTTTATTTTTTAAGTAAAAAAAAGATTCTTCCGTCAATTGCCTTTGCCGTTTTACTTTCGTATTTTCACCTTCCGACTTTTCTGATTTATTTAGCAACAATAATTATCCTTTTTCTCTTTGATCATAAAAACCTTAAGTTTTATTTAAAAGTTTTTGTCAGCGTAATAGCTGTTTTTTCTATTTATTATCTGCCGACTTTTAATCAAACCATTCTTCCCTATCTTATTCCCGTTTTGCAATCGGTTGCTCCTTATAAATTAATAGCCACGGGCGGCTTATCAAGCGGGGGGGGGACTTTTTACAGTCTGCCTCTGTCCTTTTTGATGACGGTTTTTTATTTGCCTTTTGCCTTTTTAGGTGTCTATCTTCTTAGGAAAGAACAAAACACAAAACCATTTCTGATTGCTTTCATTATCCTTTTCCTAATGGTTGTTACCAATTTTTTCTTTTCCCTTCGGTATTTTATTCCGCTTGATTTATTTTTGATTTTCTTTGCCGGATACGGAATAAATTATTTTTTTGAAAAATACAAAAATTATAAAGATATTCTGCCTTTCTATTTTATTGTTTTAATTTTCTTTATTTTTACTTTTATTTTAAAAACAGCTTCTCCGCTCATAACTCCCCAAGTTTTGGGGGAAATAAAGAGCTTTAAAGGCATAAAAAACAGCTATGTTTTATCTACTTCCAAAGAAGACAACGCCTGGCTTTTGGGATACACTAATTTAGAACTAATTGCCTGGGATTTTGGGGGAGAAAATAAATACTGGAAACAAAATGACTGGCAGGATTTTTTTGGCAATATTCCTATTGAGAGGAAACTAAGTCTTTTGAATAAACTGCCAAAACCTTTATATATATTTATTAATGATAAACAATTGTTTTATTTTAGAGACATTACGATTTTTCCTTGTGTTAAAAAGCTAACCGGTCACTTCTACCAATACAACTGCAAATAAATAACCCATATAGGCAATAGAGACCTTGGTCAATATAGGTATCCATGGCTGCTGGTAGATATTGGAGCCTATTAGAACCTGGTTTATAAGTAAATAGATGCTAGACAAATAAAGAAGGAATATGATATAAATATTTTGTTATGCTGAATACTGATGACATAAAACAGATCTCGCAACTTCTAGATGAGAAGATTAGCCCAGTGAATGAGAAAATTACCACAATACAAAAGGAGTTAGGCAAGCACGGTAAACTTCTTAAATCTCTTAAGAAAGATCAAGATACTATGCTCGACATGCTTGATAAGGAACAGATGCAGCAAAGAAAAAGATTGCAGAGACTCGAGGTCCATACGGGTTTAAATCCCTCTATTTAACAAAAAAGTTAACACTGTTAAGCATTTCTCTTAATAAATTATTAATAATAAAGGTTTATGTGTCCGATGCGGGGGCATTTTGAATAGATTGAGAAGACAATCTAAACTGCGTTTGCTGAGAACTGTGGACGAAGTTAGAATCTATTTTCTCACTAACTATTCAGAAATTCCGCTTTGGAGCCGAACTGTATAATTTCTCTATAATTAAGCAGTGACTCTTATTTTTCATTGATGAACGAAAATCTATTTACAGTTACCAACACCAGAAGAGAAGACAGTGTTTTTTAGGCTGGGTTGGAGGAGGAGTCTTCGTCCTTTTGGTTATTGGAGTCGGCTCAGGAGAAGAAATCTGCGGATTTTCTGTTATTACATCTTCTGCGCCCAAAACTGGAGTAGATTTATCTGCAGATGGCTCGGTTGATTCCCCAAGTACGGGAGATGCGAAATAACGGTAATATGATAACAGACTTGTTGTTCCTTTTGGTTTGGTTTCTGCTATCATTTCATTGCTCCAATCTCCCGGCATACAACCATTTTGGCCTCTAAGTTTAAAGTAGTATACTCTATTGGGATTTAGCATATTTATCGTAAATGATAGTACGCCTGAGGACTGTCCTTGATTCGTTTCAACTCCATACATAAACTCGTTTTGTTTTTCACTGTAGGAAATATAGTAGCCTGAGATGTTCTTGCTTACGGGAGCATAATACAGTGTTGCCTGGGAATCATTGATGTCTATTTGAAATAAATCCGGGATATTTGATGGTTTTGTGTCGTTGCAGGTGGGGGCAGTGGAAGTAGATGAACTAGAATTGTTATTCTGCGTTGCTGGAGCAGATTCCGCTGCCTGATATTCTTCTGAACCCCATGAAGTGACAGTTGGCTCGGGATCAATATAATCTCTAATTCTTAGGTCATCAAACCAAGTTACGCCTGTTGTGCAATCTTCAGAGTAGCCTTCAAGAGCGATTGTGTCGATGGCGCTATTATTAGCCGTGATACTTTTCTCTCCCCAAGTGCCAACGCTCGTACAATTATGTCCACCACAGGTCGACCGTTCTGAGAATGAGCTTGAGCCATTTATCTTTAGGATGCTTTCCTGTGTAGCTGTTGTGGAAAAAGCAAAACCGGTAATATCTCTAAGCACGCTAAAATCAATTTTATATGTTCCCAGAGCAATCTTCGGGGATCTGTTTAAAATGGATCCGACACCATCCCACGGACTGGTATTGCAATTTGCATGTGAATAGAGTTTCGCTGAGTTTGGCGAGCTTTCATACTTGTCGGTACTCGCACTTTGAGTAGCTACTTCGTTAATATTGATATTCTCATTTGAACCCGTCCAGTTAGTTATTCCGCTTGAATCAAAATCTTCAAACAGAGTAAAGGTGCCGGTTCCATTTCCTCCATTTGTTGCCGTTGAGTTTCCGTAATAGAGATAAAATGATCCGGCTGCCGGAGAAATTGGAATAGAGTCAAATGCTACCCAAACAACTGCACTATTGGATGTTGATGATTCAATCCAATAGTTAAGAAGCGTTGTGCCGTCTGATTTCGTAAAACGAATATCATAAAAAGAATCCAAAACATGATTATTAAGATAAACAGAAGTGCCTGTATCCGTTCCGGATCCTTTATTTATTGTTAGCTTAATCGGATAATTAGACACTGCACCGGCGCTTGATCCCGTAATTCCAATTGTTTTTCTGTAATTAAAGTTTGAAATCCAAGAAGATGCAAAAATTTTTTGGGGAAAAAGTCCTAAAAAAAAGACAATCAAAAAAACCACAATCGGCATTTTCTTCATTCTAACTTTAGTATACCAAATAAAGGATGCTAAATTAAAGTGCCTAGATAAAGATACAATTATATGTAGCAATAGATTGCCGTAAGGCTCTAAAATGTTAGTGCTGAACATACCTGTCTTAAGCTCATTTAGTCGTTATAAGTCTTGTCTTTCCCCCTAAGCTTGCTTATGCAACTATATTAGATTATGGTATTGTAAGTATACCTGCTCTTAAAGAACTTTATGAAGCCTAAGGGATTTCTTTTTATTTTTCCTGCTCTATTTTTACTTTTAGCCGGTATGGGTTTATACCTTCACTTCACTTACCCTACTGCCTCTTTTTTAGTTTCCGGACAATACGCACTTTCTAATTTAGGTTATTCTCATGCAAAGATGCAAAAAAGCGTAGTTGGGTTTTTGGCCTATTGGAATTTGGATAATTCAAAATATATACACTTAGAACTTTTATCCGAGGTTTTCTTTTTCAGTTTAAGCATAGACAAGAATGGACAAATTATTAAAGTAGTTAATAATGAAACCGATCCCGGTTGGAGGTGGTGGAATTCTTCTACAATCAGAAATTTAATTGCTAAAACTCAAATCGCAGGGGGAAAATTCGGTTTAACCGTTGCCATGC
>CAIQLZ010000058.1 GCA_903872785.1 Candidatus Levyibacteriota bacterium | reverse complement strand
CGGAAATGAAAAAAACACTCAGTCAAACTATCGATCCTAAGGGAGTGGGATTGGCTGCCCCGCAGGTAGGAAAATCTTTGCGGATTTTTATTGCAAAACCTACAGATTTATCCAAAATTATGGTATTCATCAATCCGGTTATTACCAAAATTAACTCAGATCGTAAACAGATTCGCACAAATATAAATCAGCGCTTATCCGTATCTGCATCAGCGAAAATTAAATCTTCAAAGAAGCTGGAAGGATGCTTATCTCTTCCGAACATCTGGGGAGATGTGCTTCGACCGCCATCCATAACCATAACTTTTCTTGATGAACAAGGAAAAACTCATCAGCAAAAATTTTCTAATTTTTTAGCAACAATTATTCAACATGAAATTGATCATTTAGATGGAATTCTCTTCCCAAAAAAAGTTTTGGAACAGAAAGGAACTCTTTATAAATCTCATAAAAATAAAAAAGGTGAAGACGAATTTGAAGAAATAGAGATATAATTTACGATAAAATCGAAAACACAAAATTTTAAATTTTAAACAAATTACAGTGCTTTATGAATATTATTTTCTTTGGCTCTTCCGACTATGTTATTCCAATTATTGAAACTTTAAACAAAAATTTCAATCTTATTCTCGTTGTTACCACGGAAAAACCAAAAATCAATTTAGCTTCGCAAAAAGAGACCTTGCGAGACTATCCGGTTATAGAATATTGTGTTGAAAATATAATTCCCTATCTATCGGTCCAGCAGCTTAACAATTCAATCATTCAACAATTGCAGAAATTAAAATGTCCAGTTGCTGTTCTCGCAGATTTTGGACTGATAATTCCTCCGGAAATTATAAATCTTTTTCCAAAAGGAATAATCAGCATCCACCCATCTCTACTTCCCAAATACCGAGGTTCAACTCCTGCTCAAGCAGCAATATTAAATGGAGAAAAAATTACCGGAGTGAGCATTATGAAACTTGATGAAAAAATAGATCACGGCCCAATTTTAACTCAGGTAAAAGAAGGTATTTTAGACGCTGACACCTCCAAAACTTTATATAAAAGGCTTTTTAAAAAGAGTTCAAATTTATTGTCCAAAGTTATTAATTCTTATCTTGAAGGCAATCTAAAATTATTAACCCAAAATCATGCAAAAGCTACTTTTACCAAATCCATTTCCCGCCAAGATGGTTTTATTGATATCTCTTCACCGGAATTAAATATTAAAGATTTAAAATTAAAAATTCGCGCATATTATCCATGGCCCGGGATTTGGTTCAAAATAAAACTTAATGAAATAATCAAAACTATAAAGCTTCTGCCAGAAAAGATAATTCAAGTTGAAGGCAAAAAACCAGTCAGTTACAAAGATTTCCTAAACGGATATCCTAAGATTAAACAGCAGCTGGGGAAATTATTGAAGCAATTGGCTTAGATTGTTTTTTCGACCTTCTTAAGCATTTTGTACATAACCTTACTCTTTTCATTGCGCCATTAATTTTAATCCGCGCGGAATGAAGATTGGGCGCGAAAATTCGATTTGTTCTGTTTTTCGCATGGGACACATTGTGCCCATACATTACACCTTTTTTACAATTTGCGCATTTCATTCCGCTAGACATAGAGAAATATGATATCATATTGAAAGTTTTTAAACAATATGGATATTCTTTTTAGAGGTCTTGCTGCAGGCATTATTCTAGTTATTCTAATTTTTTCAGCCATCTTACATGAAGTCGCCCATGGTTTGGTTGCGGAACGACTTGGAGACCCAACGGCAAGATTAGCCGGAAGAATAACCCTAAACCCAAAAAGTCATATTGATCTTAATATGACAATTCTTTTACCTCTTATAACATTTTTTTTAAGTGGCATCATCTTGGGCGGAGCCAAACCTGTACCTGTTGATCCGTTTAATTTTAGAGATGGCAGAAAAGATTTAGCACTTGTATCTTTAGCGGGACCCGGAACTAATCTAATAATTGCAATTCTTTTTGCTTTAATTTGTCATCTTCTCTTTCCTGGTTTATCTTTAAACGCCATAACATATAGTAGTTTTTTGGGTTTCTTTCTGGGTAACGTTGTATACGTAAACCTTATGCTTTGCCTATTTAATCTCTTACCTATTCCTCCCATTGACGGTTCAAAAATATTTGCTCTTTTGTTACCCGAAGGAATTGCAAGCGCTTATATGTCTCTTCAATCAATTGGGTTTTTGATCTTGATCTTTTTCCTTTTCGCTCCTGTTGGAGGCTTTTCTCTGATGGGTTTTATTTCCTCTCTTCTTCTTTTTTCAGAAAAACTTCTAGGACTATAATAAATTTAGGAATTAGAAATTTAATAACGCCTCTCCTTGACAACTCCCCCTAACTTTGACATATTAAATTCAGATGAACTTTTTTAAAAAGTTTGGTAAGTTTATCCGGCATCTTTCCAAAACTCCACAGCAATCTGTGAAAACTAACAGCACATCTTTTTCCACCAAGATTAGAAATCTATGGAAAAAAGGTGTTGGATTTATTTCCCGCTCTACCCATTCAAAAATAATGGGCCTCATCATAATGATTGTTCTAACGTTCGCAGTTATTTTAACCGTAACTATAGCTCAGCAACAACAAACCATAAAACAGCACGCAGCTGGTCCAGGTGAAAGCTGTACTGTCGGCTGGGAATGCGACCATACTGAATGTCAAACCGGAGAATGTTTGGATTGGCCAAACGGACATTGCGTCATAACCAACTTGCCCTATGGCACGTCATGCAGTTGGGGTAACGGCACATGCAGTAATGGATGGTGCGATCTTAGACCTACACCTACCAGCCAACCATCAGGCTATAACTGCGGAGGTTCAGCCTGGTCAAACCCTGATTGGGACTGTTTCTCATATGCAGATGATTGCAATCTGGGATTATGCAGAGGATATTCGGGAAATGAAAGTTCGTGCCAAAAAGTTCCCTCCAACTCAGGAGGATCCTGCAATGGAGGTAGCGGCACATGCAATAGCAATGGGGGGTGCAATCTTAGACCTACATCTACCTCTACCCCCACCCCTACCCCTACGACACAACCGCCTGCCACCGGCTATAACTGTGGCGGCTTAGCCTGGTCAAATCCTGATTTAGACTGTATCTCATATGCAGATCCATGTAATGACGGACTATGCAGAGGAAATTCGGGAAATCAAAGTTCATGCCGAAAAGTTCCCAAAGGACCTACGACTCCTTGTGTATCTGGAACATTTCTAAGTCATTGCGATGGCAATGGAACGTGCGTTGGCAATTCTCCTAATTCATTACTTCCAACGCCTACCCTCACATCCAGTCCTCAATGTATTATTGGGAATACCTGCCCGTCAGATGGAAATCCATGTCATGAACCAACGTGCAGTGCTGGAAAATGCACACAAATCTTTAAATCCCTAGGCACAATTTGTACAAATGGGAGCATAAATGGAAAATGTAATTACCTCGGAGAATGCGTTTCTAATCCTAATACTAATTTAGCATCTGTTCCAAATTCTGGAAATAGCGAAACTCCAGCTCCAACCATTAAAACCTTTCAAACCGGCGCGGAACCACTACCGCCTGCCACTGAGCAAACCCCAACCCCAGTTAGTTTTTCATCAGGCGCATGCGGATGGTTTGGACTATGCGTAGGGAACGGAAACGGCTGCACTACTGCTTCCTGTGTTAAAGATGAATGCATACAAACCCCCACCAACGAAGGGGGATCCTGCAGTAATCTTTTCCAAAATAATAGCGGATATACCTGCCAGAGTGGCATTTGCGCTTCAAGCAAGCAATCCGGAACCGCTTCAATCACCCCATCCACAGCGAAATCAACCGGGGAATGCACATTTGGTTTTCTTTCATGCATAGAAACTAATCCCTGTATAAGTGCTGGTTGTGACAGCAGCAATCAATGCGTTAGAGACTCAGCTCCTAAAGAAGGAACGTCATGCGGTAGCGGATATACCTGCCAGAGTGGCATTTGCGCTTCAAGCAAGCAATCCGGAACCGCTTCAACTCAAGGATATGTCGCCGCCGGATTCATCCCCTCCGGCATTGTTCCGGACCCCGTACAAATGCTCTTCCAGTGGATAAAAAACCAAACATCCGGAAATCCTGCCGAAAAGACCAATACGGAACCACTACCCCCTGGCACTCAAACAACTTCAGCTCTTCCGCCTCCCGCTCCTTTCTCATCCGGCGCATGCGGATTGTTCGGAACATGCGCAGGAGACGGAAGCGGTTGTACTACTGCTTCCTGTGTAAATAAAGAATGCATACAAACCCCCACCAACGAAGGAGGATCCTGTAAACCTTTTCTGCAACCTTGGCTGAACGGATATACCTGCCAGAGTGGCTCCTGCGCTCCCAACACACCAGTTGCGAATATAAATATTGTAAAAACATCCGGTTCGTGCGGACCCCTGTGCATAGGAGACTTGAGCGGATGCTCGAATGCCCGCTGTGATCAGGCAACCAACCAATGCATGCAATATCCTACCAATGACGGATCTTCCTGCAAGCCTTTTTTACAACCTTGGCTAAACGGATATATCTGTCAGAATGGCGCTTGCTCTCCGGACGTCAATCCCCCGACTAATTCTCTGGCTAACAAAATAATTAATCCTGAAGATATCGTTCACATGGCCGCTCCAAATTCCACAGGTGGAACTGTCCCGCTTTCCACTCAAACTTCTACAGCTTTTTCGTCCGGCGCATGCGGAGGATTTTTTTGGTGGTGCACAGGAGACGGAAGCGGTTGTACCACCAATGATTATTGTGACACTACTACCAATAAATGCATGCATACTCCCGCTCGTGAAGGACAAACCTGCAACGACAATCCCAGCTATGCTTGCCAAAGTGGCACTTGCGCTCCAAAAACATCGCAATCCAATCCCACTTCAGCATCTACTCCAACCGGAGATTGTTGCCCATATAATTATGGTACGAGTATTTTTGACTGTCCTTTTAGTGCAGATACAAAAACTGAATGCTGCAAATGGCAGGGATTTTTTAATTACGGTTATGCGAGTAAAATAGCTTGCACTGATCCTACCACTAAGCCTCCTCAGGCAACCGGAGACTGTTGTCCTTACGGCTATGGTACGGGCATTTTTGACTGTCCTTTTGGTGCAGATACAAAAACTCAGTGCTGCAAATCGCAAGGAGCTTTTAATTACGGTTATACGAGCAAAATAGCTTGCACTGATCCTGCTACTAAGCCTCCCGTAACCGGAGATTGTTGTCCTTCTGGCTATGGCACAAGCATTTGGGACTGTCCTTTTGGTGCAGATACAAAAATTCAGTGTTGCAAGAATAATGGACTTTTTAATTATAACCTCGCATATAAAATTTCCTGCAGTGGCACCACTACCACAACGGCGGCAGCGGCGAATACTTGCGAGGGAGTTAAAGGAACATGTCAGACAACCGTAGATTGTATGCCTAAGGGCAAAACTAGTGATCAAAGTGCTAAATATCCTTGCCCGACAATTGCTCCAGGTTACGGATTGCAAAAATGCTGTGTGCCTTGGTGCTATAACGATGGAGCAGGAGGATGTACCGATAGAACGGGTAAGGTTTTTGCCCTTGCTTGTTCCGATGACAAAAATGCTTTAATCTTTTACGACTGCAGCAACGAAACTGGAGAATGCGTTAAAAAATCCACACCATGCAAAGATGGAAAATGCTCAACAGAGAATGGCTCTACTACATGTCGTGGTGGATCCGCAAACCCAACTGCTCCACCTGAAAAACCCAATACAGTGAATCCACCATGTATTAATCCAACTGCCGCGCCATATACGCCGCCATATACTACACCCGCACCCGGTTCTCCAACACCTACTTCCAATCTGGCTACCGTTACTCTGGTATCTGCTTTAAATGCGCAGGATGTATCCCTTACTGCGGACACTATTACGACAGCCATTACCCTTTATGATCTTTCAACCAATACGGAGGTTGCTAGTGCGCCTGCAGCGCAAGTATATAATTCAACTAAAATTCCCGGAAGGCAATACTCAGCCACCATTACTATTGCCAATTTATTTTTGAATGAAAAGTATTTTGTTGTCATCCGTTATAACAATATGATTGCCAAAACAGTTTTTGCTGTTACAAATTCAACCAGAACGATTACCGCCCCGACTACAACACTTGTCTTTGGAGATGTAAACAGCGATGATGATATGAATATTATAGATTACAATTTACTTAGAAGCTGCTGGAAAAATCCCGCTACAGGCTCCTGCACTGCAAGTGACTTTGACCAAAGCGGAGGAAGTGTGGATGAAGTTGATTACAATACCTGGCTTAGAGGATTTGCAACTTGG
>CAIQLZ010000057.1 GCA_903872785.1 Candidatus Levyibacteriota bacterium | reverse complement strand
GGCGACCTGCACAGGCTTGCCTGGGGAGGCCATGCTTGGGGTGTGGAGCGTCTGGTCAGGGGAGGTCGAGCCTTGGGAGCCAGGTCCGCAGCTGCGGACCGCCGCGGGGCCGGAGGCCCGTACAGGCGAGCCTGGGGCGTGCGGCGTCCGGTCCGGGGTGGTCGTGCCCTGCGGCGGCCGGTTCGAGGCCTGGGAGCGTGCTCCGTGGGCGTCCGGTCTGCTTCCGCGCGCCGCCAGGGAGCCGGCAGCTCGCACAGGCGGGCTTCCGGCGCGGCTCCCGCGCCTGATTTTCCAAAGACAATTCCAAAAGAAGAAAGATCCTGAGAAACTTTTATTGAAACTTTTAATACAAAATCCGGATAATCGTCATTTTTATCAAATTCAAATGCGCCGCAATCTCCAATTTCAAAACCCTTCCCTAAAAAAAAAGATTTAATTTTTTCTTTTAATTCAAAGCCCGCATGGTCAGCGCCCAAATAGATTTTCATAATTTAATTTTGACTTATGAACAGTTTATATAAATTTTGAAAATTACTGCTTATGTCTTCGATTGCTTTTTCCTTACTAACTTTACCGTCTTTGTAATCTATCAAAGGCCGGGAGAAGACAGTTCGCCCGACTGCAAAGCCAATAACTCCTTTTATATTTCTTCCCGTTATTATCCATTGTTCTACTTTTTCTTTACTTTCTCCGCTTCCCAAGATAACCAATCCGACATTTTGTCTTTCTTCTTCCTGAATTTTTGCAACAATTAGTTTATAGTCGTTTTTATTTTCCATTCCTTCTAATTTCCAGACATCCGGTTCGAGACCATTATCCCGCAGATCAATTATTGCAGGTAAAATATTTTGTGCGTTAGGAACATTAGGTTCCATAAGCATTTCCAGTAAAAATTTATACCCATGCATATGACAATGATCTGAAAGTAATTTTAAATTAGTCCAGTTGGAATGCGGTTGATAGCGGATTAATGCTTTTACAAAAGTAGGCCTATATTTTTCTATGTGCTGCGCAAATTCCTCTCCATATTCAAAATTAAACCCTTCCTGTCCGCTTTTTTCTGTGGTTAAGGCAGTTATAAACCCTTGATTTATCGCGTCTTTCAGGATTTCATCCCCATATTCTTCGTCAATCAAAATAGCAGCTTGATCTTTTGGAATGTCTTGCGTTACCGCTTTCTTGAAAGCTTCATAAATAAGTTGCTTTGCTGATTTTATATAATTTTTTTCTTCAAAACCTAAATTTGTAAAACCAAATAATTTAACAAAAGAAGACCGATGATCAAAGGGAAGTATAAAAAGATTATTATTATAGCCAAAATTACTAATCATTTGTAATTTTCAAAAATCGGTTTTATAGAGAAGTCCGGTTTGCGCACCAACCTTACTTATTACAGCTGCAGAATTTTTAGCCCCCCAAGCCATAGCTTCTTTTATAGTCTTTCCATAAAAGAAAGCCCCTAAAAATCCTGAAGAATATGCATCTCCTGCTCCTGTTTTTTCCACAATTTTTTCCCCTAAGGCTTCTTCTTTTAAAATATTTCCTTTTTCATCAATTGCAGAAGAGCCATTATCGCCATCGGTAATTATAACAATTTTTGGGCCAAGTCTTTGTAGGCTTGTAATTACGTCTTCGATAGATGTTTGTCCTTGAGGATAGCCCAATAAATCTTCCCCTTCCTCTTTGTTCACAAAAAGTATGTTTGTTACAGATAAAACATTTTTTATGCAATCTTTGCCGCTTTTGATTTGCAGCGTACCGGGATTAAAAGCAAGATTTGATCCTGTTTTTTTAACAAATTCAGCTGTTTTGTTATAGGCATCAAGCCACATTTCTCCCAAAGAAGTTAGATAGATCCATTTCGTTGAAATGTCTTCAAAATAAAAATCATGCTGTCTTTTTACATGCTCGGAAAAAATTGTTCTTTCGTTTTTATAATTTATAACGGTAGAAAAAGAAGACTGTTGTCCTTCTGTTTGAAGAACTTTTGTAACATTAACCTTTTCTTGGGATAAAGCACTAATTATTTTTTGGGCAAATTCGTCTTTACCTATTTCGGCAACAAGCGCAATATTTAATCCAAGACGGGAAGTACCGACGGAAACATTAGCAGCGTTTCCTCCAGGCAAAACATCTGCCTTATCAACCGTTATTTTTTCACCGAATTTTATTGCCAATTCATTGGTCTCTTTGATTAAGCGCAGGTAAGCGTTTGCTTCGTGCAAAGTGAGAAAGATATCTATTTTTGTATCGCCTACGCAAACAATATCGAAATCGAACATAAATTCATGTTACGAAAAATAATCATCTTTTGCAACAAAAGAATCGGATATAATATATAAATATGATTCTGTGGTGGACAATAAATATCTTTTTGTTTCTTGTCATTATTTTTTTGTTGTTTCTTTTTTCCATGTTTTGGCCGCCTGATAGCCCTTGGGCTCCCTGGTGGAGGACAAATAAAAAGACAGCCCGCGCTGTTTGCAGGCTTGTCGGTATTTCTTCAAAAGACATTGTTTATGAATTGGGCTCGGGAGACGGAACCTTTCTTGCTGTAGCAGCAAAAGAATTTGGCGCAAAAGGAGTCGGAATTGAAATAGATCCGTTACGCTTTATCGTCTCCACTTTCATGATACATATTATCGGAGTGCAGGATAAAGTAAAAATTATTAAGAATAATTTTTTCAATGTTAATATCTCTACTGCCAGTGTGATTTTCGTTTATTTAGTGCCCAAGGCGCTGGAAAGACTCAGGCCAAAATTTTTAAAGGAATTAAGGGACGGAGCTTTGCTGGCAAGTTTTAAATATAAAATTAATCTGCCTCTTGTGACTTACGACAAAAAAAACGATATTTATTTGTATAAAATTAAAAACTAAGCTTTAGTATTAGTAGCATTTAAATAAATTTACTCTATTGATGGATCCTTCCGCTTGTTGAATTGGAGCACTTAAAATAATTTTGCACTTTCTATAAATAGCTTCTTTGATGAAAATATTATCTACAATATCTTGCTTTAAATTGTACTGCGGGTAATCCGCGCCATTGGCAATAAGAATGGTTCTGCTTTCAATTGCCCTCTCAGTTAGGAATTTTTTATCATAAACTTTTCTCATAAAAAAGTATTCGTGAGTATTGGTAACATTTTCTAAAGCCGGAACATTTGTAAGCGCTATTAGCAGAGGTGTGACTTCAATTGTTCCATATAAAAATTTGGGTTTTTCGAGAGCAATAGTTGTTATAATTTTATTAAAGTCTTCGAATTTTCCCAGATTCCTGTAATAAGAGGACATATAAGTTAATAAATTAAATAAAATAAAAGCAGCTAGGATAGTTGAAACTACATATCTCTGGAGATTAAATTTCTCTTTTAAGAAATAGTAAATTTCATAAAAAGAAAGACATAAAAATGGCGCTAGAAAATTCAGGTAAAGATAGTAAACATCTTGATAGCCAAAGAAAAAGATAATGGAAAAAATTGATATTAATCCAAAAAAATAGTTTTTCTTAATATTAAAGATGTTGAACAATAGAAGCATGAAGAAAGGAAAATCCTGTATTATAAAAAACCACATGATGTTTGCTTTTGGAAGACCAGTAGGACGGGTTAGGGAAAATCCAAATATGTCTGAAATTAATTGCCGAGGCG
>CAIQLZ010000056.1 GCA_903872785.1 Candidatus Levyibacteriota bacterium | reverse complement strand
TATTTCTGAAAGCACAATCCTGTCTGCTTTTTTCTCCATTCTCAATCTTTTTTCTGTAACTTCTCCTCTAATTCTGACTGCATATCCAGGACCGGGAAAAGGCTGTTTATTGATAAATTCTTCAGGCAATCCTAATTTTCTTCCTATTGTACGAACTTCATCTTTGTAAAAATTTCTCATTGGTTCCAATAGTTTTAATTTCATTTTTTTTGGTAAACCTCCTACATTGTGATGACTTTTAATTTTAGCTGAATTTTTCGTACCTTGACTTTCAATAACATCCGAATAAATCGTACCCTGCAAAAGATATTTTACGGGTAGTTTTTGGGCCTTTAATTTTTTCATTTGGCGTTCAAAAATTTCAATGTAAAGATTGCCAATAATTTTTCTTTTTGTTTCACTGTCTGTTATTTTCTTAAGGCGTTGCAAAGTCTCCCCTATTGCATTTACCACTACAGGCTTTATGCCGATTTCCTTAAATATTTTAACCACGTGTTTTTTTGTTCCCTCCCTCATTAATCCATTGTCAACATAGATAGGCACAAATCTCTCCCCTATTGCCTTTGCAGTTATTGCCGCGGCAACGGTTGAATCAACTCCTCCCGATACTGCTCCTATCACATAGTCTTTTTCTCCAACAATTTTTCTTATGTCCTCTTTCATTTTTAGAATATTAAAATCTTTTTTAAAAACTGTAATTTTGCAAATCTCAATAAAATTTTTAAAAATCTGATTGCCAAATTCCGTATGCTCTACTTCTGGATGAAATTGCAAGCCAAAAATACTCTTCTTTAGATTTGCAACCATTGCAAAAGGAACATTTTCAGTTGACCCAAAAGTCTTAAACCCTTTTGGGAGCTTAATTACTTCATCCCCATGACTCATCCACACCGTAAATTTTTTCGGCAAACTCTCTGTAATTTTGATTCTCGGATTTTGAATTTTTATTTTGGTTGGCCCATATTCTTTCTTGCCCGAGACAACTTTACCGCCCAATAGATACGCTATTAATTGCAGTCCGTAACAAATTCCTAAAATTGGAACTCTCAAATTAAAAATGCTTTTACTGATAGTTTGGGTATTTTTTCCATATACAGATGAGGGGCCTCCAGAAAAAATAATTCCATCTGTTTTGTTTTTTTTGATTTCTGCTAAAGCATTTTCCGGATTTGTTATTTTTACTTCTGCGCCAAACTCTTTAAATCTTCTTGCAATAAGATGCGTTGTCTGTGACCCAAAGTCAATAATTATTATCATGAATAATTTTTCCCAGGATTTGTAATAAAAATGTCATGAGGATGACTTTCGGTTAATGATGCTTGCGTAATCTGAATAAATTTTGCTTTTCTCCAAAGATCCGGTATATTTTTTGCCCCAACATAATACATACCTGATTTTATGCCTCCAATTGCTTGATCAACAAGGTCAGAAACTTTCCCTTTTACCGGCACTAACCCTTCTACTCCTTCTGCGACTAAAACTCGGTCTTTGTAATTTTTTCCATGAAATTCATCTTCGGATTTACTTTTGGCTCCTTTTTTCATCGCTCCTTCCGAGCCCATTCCTCGATATTCTTTAAATTGGTAGCTTTTTTTTAGATCGGACATTCGCTGAAATCGGGAGGGAAGTTGATTTTGTTTTAAGATTACTACTTTCCCAGGAGATTCAATGCTTGCAGCAAAAAATCCTCCCATCATTACAGTTGAAGCACCCGCAGCTAATGCCTTGACCATATCACCTGAATATTTTATTCCTCCATCTGCAATAATCGGAATTCCGAATCTTTTTGCGATTTTGAATACTTCTGTTATAGCTGTTATTTGAGGAATTCCCATTCCGGAAATAAGTCTGGTTGTACAAATAGCTCCAGGTCCCATTCCAACCCGCAGTCCATCCGCCCCTGCAGCAATTAACGCTTTTGCTCCTTCATAAGTTGCAATATTGCCGGCAATAACATCAATATTTTTATGATTTTTCTTAATATATTTTACCGCATCTATTACTCCTTTTGAATATCCGTGCGCCGAATCAACAACTACAACATCTATTCCTGCTTTTAATAAAGCTTTAATTCTTGCTTCAAATCCAACGGATGCACCGACTGCCGCACCAACTAATAATTTTTTATTTTTAACTTTTCTAACTTCCAGTGCTTGTTTTTCTACAGATAAGTTTCTGTGGATAATTCCAATTCCTCCCAATTTTGCCAATTCAATTGCTAAACGAGCTTCTGTTACTGTATCCATTGGGGCTGAAACAAGAGGTATGGAAAGTTTTATTCTCCTGGAAAGTCTGATTGATAAATTTATGTCTTTACGGGAAAAGCCGCTGTAGCCAGGAATCAAAAGAATATCGTCAAAAGTCACACCAAACTGAAAAGAAGAATCGCAAGCACCCATAATTTACTCTACATTGTTCAGGCCTTCTTGTCAAGCCAAAATTTAAAATATTAAGATGAGAAAATTAAGCTTTTGCTGTAACTAAGGTTTTTTTGGGGCCAAGAAGAGCCAGAAAGTTATCGGCATCAATTGTTTCTTTTTGTAAAAGTTCGTTAGCTAAAACATCGAGTTCTTTTTTTAATTTCGTTAATATTGCAACTGCTGTTTTGTATCCTCCATCCGTAATTTTTTTAATTTGCTCGTCTATTTTTGCAGCCATTACGGGAGATATTGTCTTTTGGTCATAAAAAGTCTTTTGCTCCGTATCCAAATTTATCGGACCTAAATCACTCATTCCATACTCAACCACCATTGTTCTGGCAACCTCTGTTGCTTTGGCAATATCGTCCGATGCTCCGGTTGTCATTTCTTTAAAGACCATGTTTTCTGCAGCCCTGCCTCCGAGCATCACTGCAACCTGCTCGATTAATCTTGTCTTTGTCTCATGAACTCTTTCCGACGGCTCCATCATTGTATGTCCCAAACTCATACCGCGGCTGACAATGGAAATCCTGTGAACCGGATCCATGTGTGGCATTTCCCAAGAAATTAGAGCGTGTCCTGCCTCGTGATATGCGGTCATTCTTCTGTCCTCTTCTGACTGTAATCTTTTCTTTTCAGGACCTAATTTCACTTTTGTTGCCGCTTCTTCTAAATCAGGCATGTCAATTGCTTTTTTTCCTAAACGGGCTGCCGAGATTGCTGCTTCATTAAGCATGTTTTCTAAATCCGCTCCGGAAAATCCTACAGTTCTTTTAGCAACTTTTTTCCAGTCAACCTCAATTGCAAAAGGCTTACCGCGGGCATGAATTGCCAAAATCGCTTCGCGCCCGACAACATCCGGCATATCCAAAGCTACTCTTCTATCAAATCTTCCCGGCCGGACAAGCGCCGGATCCAGAACATCAGGCCTGTTTGTTGCCGCCATAACTACTAACTGCTCTGTTGGAGCAAACCCATCCATTTCAACCAGAATCTGATTTAAAGTTTGTTCTCTCTCGTCATGACCTCCCATAAAACCCGCTCCGCGTTGCCTGCCGATTGCATCTATCTCATCTATAAAAATAATTGCCGGCTGAGATTTTCTTGCGGTATTAAAAAGATCCCGGACGCGGGATGCGCCGACCCCGACCAACATCTCCATAAATTCCGATCCTGCCATTGAAAAAAATTGCACATTTGCTTCACCGGCCGTAGCTCTTGCCAAAAGTGTTTTTCCTGTTCCGGAAGGACCAATCATTAAAACCCCTTTCGGAGTTCTAGCTCCCATGGCTTTATATTTACCAGGGCTTTTTAAAAAATCTACAATTTCCGTTAGCTCCTTTTTTGCCTCATCAACGCCTGCAACGTCTGCAAAAGTGATCTTTGGCGTATCTTTGCTAAAAAGTTTTGCCGAAGATTTACCAAAAGAAAAAATATTCTCTTGTGCTCCGCGGGCCTGACGGAAGATAAAGTAAAAAAAACCAACCATCAAAAGAATTGGAAGAACGGAAGAAATAATATTCAGCCAATTATTTAATCCTGTTTCATCTTTTATGATAATTTTTGTTTTATTTAAGTCAACACCGGCATCTTTAAATATCTGATAAACATTTGCGCCTGTCTCCTTGAAGCTCTGAAAAGTACCATTTCCTTCCTTAAGCATGAGTTTGTTATCTGAAACTTCTATTTCTGCCACTTTACCCGCCCTTACATCCGAAACAACCTGAGAAAGAGGAATTGCCTTTGTCTCTCCAAGCGGCTGATTATTGTTAAACCCCATAAAGATAAACATCGCAAAGAAAAACAAAAATGCATAAATTACGATATTTTTCCAGGATGTCTTTATTCTTACTTTGACGATTTTTTGTTTTCTGTGGTTTTTGTCCTGTATTGCAGATTTTTTTACGTTTGCCATCGCACAGAGTATATCATAATTAGAAAGCCAATCCAAGATTACAAACAGGATTAACCGAAGCCCATTCTGGAGCGTACTTCCTGCATAGTTTCTTCAGCCATGTCCAAACATTTATTTTGACCATCATTAATTATAGAATCAACTAATGCGGGATTATTTTCAAACTCTTTTCTTTTTTTCTGAAAAATTTGTAATTCCTCGAAAATTGTTCCAGCTAAAGTGTTTTTCAGGTCAGAATATTTGATTTTTTTGTTGCTATAATCATGTTCAAATTTTATATACTCTTTATCTAATTTAAGGAGTTTTAACAACGTAAACAGATTGGCAATTCCGCCAGCTTTCGGTAGTTCTCCTCCTATTACTCCGCTGTCTGTTGGCACTGCAGCCAAACACTTTTTAATAGTCGCTAAATCATCAATGAGAGTAATATAACTTCCCTCAACTGATTTGCTCATTTTCCCATCTCCTGTTAAGGACGGAACATATTCGCCTTCCGTTTTAAAACTCTGTGGTTCCGGAAAAGTCTGTCCGAACATGCTGTTAAATTTACGGGCAATTTCCCTGGCTACTTCCAAATGCGGCTCTTGATCTTTACCGATCGGAACTAACTCTGCCTTATAAAGTAAAATATCCGCTGCCATTAAAACCGGGTAGTATAAAAGCCCCATATTTATATATTTCGGGTATTGGGCTTTTTTCTCCTTGTAGGTTGGTAAATCCTCAAGACGGGAAACTTGATAAATTGTAGAGAGCAAATAAGCAAGTTCAACATGTTGCGGAATCATTGATTGAATTTCCAAATGGCATTTTTTTGGATCAAGTCCGATTGCTAAATAATCCAAAATTATGTCGCGGGTTGCCTGTTTTAGAATTTTAGGATCATAAGGAACCGTAATTGTATGTAAATCAACCACGGAAAAAATGCAGTCGTATTTGTCTTGCAATTTAAGCATTCCCTTAGCTGCTCCAAAATAATTTCCCAGATGCAAACGCCCTGTGGCGCGAATTCCCGAAAAAACTCTTTTCATACTGTATATTGTATTTTATTTGCGCTATTCACGCAAACATTTCTTAAATTAACTTATGATGCAAATAATCATCATAGCCTTTAAGATCCAGTAATCCATGTCTCTATAGATTAAAAAGAATTACTTTTTTCTTTTTTTCTATTTTGCATTTAATTGCTTCATCAAACGCAGCTTTTACTGCATGATCTGATTCGGGAGCGGAAATAACCCCCTCACATTTGGCAAAATCAATTCCTGCTTTAAATATTTCATTTTGTTTATAGGCTCCGGCTTCAATCAATTATTTTCTGTGTAAAAAAGCCAGAAGAAGAAGTATTCCGCGATATCTTAAGCCACCGGCATGAATAGATTTGGGAATAAAATCACATCCCAAAGTTTCCGTTTTTACCAAAGGAGTTTTTTGAAATTGTAATAAAAATTTATTCCAGCCAAGCCCTTTTAAATCGTTGAAATTTATCTTCCAGGATAGACTCTCGGATTTTTTTAACTAAATTGTTTATGAAAAATATGTTATGATAACTGGCTAATCTATACGCCAAAAGTTCTTGCGCGCGGAAAAGATGATGAATGTAAGCTCTGGTAAAATTTGCACAAACATAGCATAAACACTCTTTTGATATTGGATTTTTGTCCCTGGCACAATTTGTCTTATTGACATCCAAACGGAATCTATTTTTAATATTGCCCTCCGGAGGCCCTACAAAAACAATTCCATAACGGCCAAAGCGCGTTGGAATAACGCAGTCAAAAGAATCTATTCCTCCTTCAATGACATCAAATATGTCATCTATTTCTCCAATCCCCAATAAATGTCTTGGCTTATTTTCCGGCAAAAACGGATAGGACCAATCAATTGCCTGTCTCATTTCTAGCTTGCTTTCACCAACTGATACTCCTCCGATTGCAATGCCGTCGAAATCTAAATTTGAAATAAATTTTGCAGATTTTTCTCTTAAATCTTGATAAACTCCGCCCTGAATAATTCCATACAAAGCCTGTCGCCATGGATGATAAAAGGGTTTTCTCTGAGAAACCGTAAGGCTTCGAAGGGCCCATTTGTGAGTTCTTTCCATTGCTTCTCTTGTATATTCATGCGTTGAGGGATGAGGAACGCATTCATCAAAAGCCAAAATTAAGTCTGCTCCTAATTTTTTTTGAATTTCAATGGAAATTTCCGGAGTAAAAAGATGCTTGGATCCGTCGATATGCGAGCGGAATATTACCCCCTCATCTTTAATATTCACAACGTTAACTTGTGTCCCTTCTCCTTCTTCAGTTAATTTCATTTTTAATTGCCCTAAAGAAAATACTTGAAATCCGCCGCTGTCGGTAATCGTCGGACCATTCCAGGACATGAATTTTGCCAAACCGCCGAATTTCTTAACAATATCTTCTCCCGGACGAAGATGTAGATGATAAGTATTTCCAAAAAGGATTTGCGCTTCTGCTTCCCGAAGATCCTGTGGAGTTAAACCTTTTACGGTTCCCTTGGTGCCAACCGGCACAAAAGCCGGTGTTTCAATAATTCCATGAGCGGTAGTAATTTTACCTACCCGGATTTTTGCTTTTTTGTCTTTAACAATAATTTCAAATTTAAAATCTTTTGCATTTTGCATCTCAATTTAATTTTTGAACTTCTTTCCTAAATTGTTCTCCGCGATCTTTATAATCTTTAAATATTCCGAAGCTAGCGGAAGCTGGAGATAATAAACAAATTTTTCCGGGCAAAGTCTTTACTCCAGCTATTCTAACTGCCTGCTCCATTGAGATAACCTCAAATTTTTCAGGCCGATTTTTTTCTGATGCCACTTTACAAATTTCCTCCCAAATTCTTGCTCCACTTGGAGGAAATAAAATTAAAGTTTTTATTTTTCCTGAATTCAAATACTGTCCAAGACCGGAATAATCAAGTCCGCGGTCAAAACCTCCGGCAATAAGAGTTTCCGTATCGGGAAGTGCTTCCATTGCTCCAATTGCAGCTTCAGGAACTGTTGCTAAAGAATCATTGTAAAAAAGTATTCCGTTTTTTTCTCCTATAAACTCTAATCGATGCTCTAATCCTTTAAATTCTCCCAAGACTTTGACAATATTTGTTTTTGAGACACCAATAATGGAAGCTACACAACTTGCACTACATACATTTTCCAAATTATGACTACCCAAAAGTTTTATTTTTGCTGTCTCGATTATTTTTTCTTTTTTACCATCTTTTGCATACCAAATGCAATTATTTTCAACAAAACATCCATTACCTACTTCTCTTTCCCGACTTATTCTAAAAATCTGTCCAACTGCATAGATATCTGACTCCTGACTTGCGGGATAATCTTTATTAATGACTGCATAATCTTGGGAAGTTTGAAATCTTAAGATATTTCTTTTGGCATTAATATATTCTTCCTGAGTTTTATGATAATTCAAGTGCTCGCTGGTTATCATCAGAACAACAACAATATGCGGACTAATTTTTAAGTCACTTAATTGATACGAAGACATTTCCAAAACCGTCCATGAATTATCATTTAACTTATCTATAAAGTCCAAAGATGATTGACCGATATTACCACCCAAATATGCATCCAGACCTTGAGCCTTCAGCATTTTATAAATAAGGGTTGAGGTAGTACTTTTACCTTTTGTTCCGGTTACTCCAATTATTTTTCCTTTGGCATTTGCTAAAAAAATATTAGTCACAGTTGTATACGGAATGGTAATTAATTCAGGTTCAATTCCCGGAGATTTTACTGCGAAATCATAATTTTTTTGCGAATCCAAATAATTTTTTCCACCTTTTTGATCAACAATATCAACAATCGTATTTTTCAAATGTTTTCTTAGATATTTATATGCCGCACTTCCTTCAATTCCCTTTCCGACAATCAAAATTTTTTTCTTTTTCAATTCTTCAAGTTTCATAAAGTTTTAAAATGCTTTATAAGAAAACTGTCCGTAAATTCTCCTTTGGCTGAAATTTTTCCAAGAGCTTCTTTTACCTCTTCTGGTGTGCCAACGCATTCAAAAGGCTTGAAATTTCTCGCTCCGATCAGCTCTTCGAAAAGCGGTAAGAGCGACTTATTTTCAAGAAGGTTTTTCCCAAAAATATCTACAATTTCCTTCCTGGAAAGAAAAGCCGCAAGAGATATGAAAACAAAAAGACATTTCGGACATTCCCCACACCATCTCTGATCACTCTGATTATTGATTTTAAAATTTTTATTACAGCTTGAAAAAACTTTAAAATATTTAGGATATTTCACAAATTCCCCTATAATCTGAGACTCCGTCATATTTCTTAGAGGTGACGAATAAATAATATCTGGTGTTATAAATTTTTTGACATATTCGCTAAAAAGATTTTCAAACTCTTCGGATTTGCTCCACTGATGATTAATCATTTCTCCTAAATATTCAACGTTTCCGTAATTAGCACTTCTCTCATTTCCAACAATAACGTATTTATAATCATACAATGCCGCCATTAGAAGAAGTAAAAATGCATAATAGGCGGAGATTGGAACATGTCCATTGTAAGTGCCTTTTTTTTTATTTAGTTCTAAAAGTTTTGGATCTATTTGTCTAAATGTATTAATCACTTTTCCTCCAATTATCTTTGCTACTTCAATTTGTATCGGAAAATCTGAAGTAACAAGATCAAATTGCTGGTTTGATTTTTTAAAAAGTTCTGCAGCCACAATCGAATCCTTACCCCCTCCGATTCCGATTAGCGAACGGTCTTTCCTCGGGAAATTAATCGGACCTGAAATTGCCTTTTCACTGAAAGGAAATTTGACTAAACCATGAAAATCTATTTTGTTCTTGTAATAAAATTCCCCCATACCCTTCGTATAAACAATATTCCAAAATTCAGCCTGATCCTTAGTTAAGAAATTAGGCTCAATAATAATTTCTCTGGGACAATAAAGTTTCCAATACGAAATTCCTAAAATAAGCATCATGTTGTCCAAAATTGACTTGAAAAGAGCCTGAGAAATTTGAGTCACAACCGGAGGAAAAGAGATTTTTTCAATAAAATCTATGTTTTTCTCACCCCTAAAGCCAAAATGAAAAATAACTTCGCCTTTTTTAAAATTAGCCTCATGCCCTTTAAAAATAAATTTCATAAAAAGTACCAGGGGTGGGGATCGAACCCACAACCGCAGCGTTATGAATGCTGTGCTCCACCATTGAGCTACCCTGGCGAGTGTTAACTATTTTAACATTTTTAATCCTTCAATCCAACCCTTCATCTTCAATAACCGATCTAAGCTTTCCTTCACATGAATTCTTAAAGCTCCGTGATAATTAGTCGTATTATACTGTTTTTTCCACTTCGAGGTTTGGAAAAATGGTTTTGTAAATTGACCTAAAGGTATTCCTATTGTTTTAGACCAAAAAGTTTGCATCTCATTAACTTTATCTTTATATAGACAATTAAGGGTTAATCGTGCAATTAATTGTTTTTTATCGATATCCAAATATTTTTCCAACCAATGAATATAAAATTTAACCATAAATGGATCTGAATTACAGAAGCCTAAGCGATGTTCGTGCTTATTCTTAAGTCCTTCCGCCCAATATAAGGACACCCCTGAAATTAAAAAATCCCTGGGGCTCAATTCTCCAATTTCATTTATTCCGGTCTTAATTAATTTTTTCTCATTTTTATCTCTCTGGTTTTTTTTAATTTTTTGAGATTTTATTCTCCCCCCTTGTAAAGCTTTTTGAACACGGTCTTTCAAGATTTGTACCTGATCTTTAGATAAAACAATGTCTTTAATCCAGGTACGAATAGTGGTACGAGGAACATTTGTAGCATTAAATATTTGCCCGAGGCTAAAACCCTTTTGTCTCAGATGACGAACTTTATCTTTTATATCTTGATTGTACTGCATGCATCCATTATGGATCCTATATGCATAATGTCAACAAGAAATAATTAAAGCATAACTTCATACAAGATTGCATTGACTACAATCTCTAATTTTGATAAGATGCTTTTACGCGCGGGGTAGTGTACAGTGCACGTGAGGCTCAAAATGGGCCCTTTTATTAGCAATAATGAAAGAGAACTTAGCTATATCGGTGAAATCCTTTAGGATATAAAGGACAATACCGAGGGAACCTGAAAAGGACTCCGTAGAGACTACACGCTAAGCCCCAGTCTGACTGGGTGAAGATATAGTCCGACACTCTGGGTAACCGGAGCAACAGTTGCATAATCTCACAGGTCGGGCGCAACTCCCGACCCCGCAACAAAGACCTATTCAAAGAACAGATTCCACCACTTTTTCCAATTAGGATCATTTCCGCCATCTGACGGATTTTCATTCGAATTTCCTGATTCCTGAGGAATAAGTACTTTTTGTTCGCCTTTCTTAAACATAAAAAGCTTATCCCGAGCCTCCTTTTCTATAAATTCTTGAGTTTTAGAATAAGAAAGTGCCGCTTTTAATCTCTGATTTTCCTGCTTTTGGAAATCCAATTCCTTTTGTGCCTGAATTTCTACGTCTTTTTTTTGCCAAATATCATACATTGAGCGTACTAAATTATTAATAATAAGAATGAGGATGATTATTGTTACAATGAAGGCAATTTTTTTCATCTTGACTTATAGCCCTTTTATTGATATTATAGGCTATCTAAATTTTAAATATGAAGGCAATTGATATCAAAGACGCACATCAAGAGTTCAAAAGATACTTAAGCGAAAATAAACACTCGCTATCTACAATTGTAGCATATGGCAAGGATATTGAGCAGCTGGTTAATTTTTTAAAAGAACTTTCTAAAAATCATATTCAAGATGTAACAAAGGAGGATATTGAGTCATTTTTGGCCAAAATGTCCAAAAACGGATATACGCCAAAGTCAATTTCCAGAAAACTCAATTCAACCAGGACTTTCTACAGATTCCTTAAGGCAAATGAATATGCAACCGATGACCCCTCACTTTTGGTGACGCATCCAAAATATCAATTGGGAGCTCCCAGAATTCTGACTCCTACAGAATACCGAGCTTTAAGAGACGCAGCGAGAAATGATCCCCGCATGTTTGCTGTTATTGAGCTTTTGCTTCAAACAGGGATTCGAATTGGAGAATTAGCCAGTCTCAAGCTCTCTGATATTCAAAAAGATAAATTGCACATTGCAGCAATAGAAAAACACGAGGAAAGAATAGTGCCTCTTAACTCTAGGGCTCAAGAAGCATTAAATAAATACTTGGAAATAAGACCTAAAGCTGTTTCAGAACATTTATTTATTACAAAATCAGGTAAACCATTTTTGATAAGAAATATCAGAACTGCAGTTGAAAGATATTTTAGGCTTGCCGAAATAAAAAATGCAAAAGTAAATGATCTCAGGCACACTTTTGTTGCCCATCACTTAAAACATGGTGTTTCTTTAATTTTAATTTCCAAAGCCCTAGGACACAAGAAAATTTCCACAACCGAAAGATATCTGGAGTATATTAAAGACCGCGCCAAAGAAAATAATACCTTCAACGAACTATAAAGGGGTTGGCCCTGATAAATCCCAAATTAATTTTGTGCGCCCGCTTGGGGACGATCCAAGCGCCTGTTGTTTATAAGACAACCGCTCTACCGCTGAGCTACGGGCGCAATAAAAAGTAGTATATCACAAGCTAATTTTTTGCGCTATAAAAATCTGCGATAGATTTAATTCCCATCATAACGCGTTCCTTTAATCTAATATCACTTATCACTAATCCGCATGTTCCATGACCAAATCCCTTATGTACAATATTTTTCCTCTTACTTTCTTTAATGTAGGGTTTTGCAAATTGAGATAAAGATAATTTCAACATGTTTTTCCAATACATTATTTCCTGTTTTGCATTCATGTCCTTATAGAGATGCAGATATACCTTAATTTTCTCCCGTGGAATTCCTAGAGATTTTGTCATCCAACATAAAGTAAATTGCATAACTTGTGGATCTGTATTGTTAAGAGAAACCGGACCATTTAATCTCTTGTTCCCCTCTCCCCAATAAAGAAAAAGTCCTGCTATTCGAAGTTCTTTATCGGTAAGCGTCAATAATCTTTGCTTCTCTTGATTATAAACAGAAAAAAGCCTTTTTTTTCTTTTTTTCTGCTTTGTAATTATAACTTTTTCTATAGACAGGATTCTATTTTTTTTCTTCTTTTTTTCTAAAAGAAGCATTTGATCTTTTGCTAATGGATAGTTTCTTAACCAG
>CAIQLZ010000055.1 GCA_903872785.1 Candidatus Levyibacteriota bacterium | reverse complement strand
TCAATCAATTTGATTGACTCAACAATTAGAGAATTTCTTGACATCTCATTATTTTTTTTGTGATTGGCGACCGACATTCCTTGACACGGAGGAGTTGATAGCATTACATCGACTTCTTTTAAGTTATGTTTTCTTTTCCATAAATCAATTTCATCAAAAATCCTTAACTTAGTTGAATCTTTAGTAATGTCATCAGCAATATATCCACTTTCATAAATACACTTATTGTTATATTTTTGTATTTTTAGACGTCGTTCGATGATTTCTACTGAAGCAATACAATTAAATCCCTCCATAGAAAATCCGTGGCATCCTACGCCTGCACTACTGAAAAGACTAATGTATGTTAAATTCTTCTGCATATTAAAATATTAACACTATTTTTTTCTCTTGTGAAGGGCTCAATATATATCTAGCTATGATTAATTTTTTCTTACTAATCCTACAAATTTTCCTCTAATTTCTAATTCTTTAGGGTAGATATTTTTATATTTATCGTTTCTAGGCTGTAAATAAATTTTATCGCCTTTTTGATGAAAAATTTTAAGAGTTGCTCCTTTTTCTGTGATAGCAACAACGACATCTCCGTTATCGGCAGTATTTTGATATTTTACGACAATAATATCTTGATCCAAGATTCCCTCGTCAATCATACTATCTCCTTTAACTTCAAGGGCATAATAATTTGCCGGACTAGCAATCATTTCTTTCGGAACTTCAATTGGTTCGGGATTTTCTAGGGGTTCAATTGGTTCTCCGGCCGCAATCTTGCCGAGTAAAAATATTTCTGGTTTTTTAGTATATATTCCTCTTGCTACGTCATGCTCCTTCTCAAGATATCCCTTGCTTTTTAAGGTTGCAACAAATTGGAATATGGTTGGTATTGATTTATGAAATTTATTCGCAATTTCCGCTAGAGAAGGGGGATAACTCTTGTTTTCCGCGAATTCCCTTATGAAATCCAGAATCTGCTTTTGTTTAGGTGTTAAATTAAGCATTTAAAAAATACAACAAAATAAGCTATTGACAAATGCCTAAAATTTTACTAATATATATAAGTATAGTCTATAACAAGAGAAATAATCTTGTCAATAGGCAAAAGAAAATTATTAACTATGTCGCTAAAAAGCTTTAAGATTCAGCCGATAAAAGCACTTGGATCAGTAGAGTGTGGAAACGTGCCTAAGGTAATGGTTATAGCAGGTCCCAATGGTGTTGGCAAATCGACATTGCTGGATGAGATAAGGTTACAAAAAGGCACAGTAGCAGATGAAGGCACAAAGTTCCTGTATCAACCGCCACATAGAGCTATAAGAAAAACAACTGTCCAAAGAAGATGGTTGTTTGGTGGGGCGTTAAGGGCATTTAGTGACTTGTTATCAGGAAACGAAGTTTCAGGATACGAGGGCTTACAAATACCTTTCCCATCTCGTACACCAGATAATGTTGATGAAGCAGGATCAACGATTAAATATACGTTAGGGAAAATAGAGAACAAACGCCAGAATACTTATGCAGAGTTAGTTGATAAAGCCAAAAAGGAAAACAAAGACGTTGTTACGAGGGATTTGCCAGACGTTTTTTTACCAATCAGAGAACTAACTAAATATCTTTTACCGCATTTGGTATTTGATCATATTGATTTCAAAAACGAGGACAACATTAAATGCATATGGAAAAGGAAAGATAAACGAGGAGAAATTGACTTGGATATTGATGATTTAAGTTCCGGTGAAAAATCAATAATAATTCTTTTCTTGCCGCTTTTGGAACATGATATTAATGTCTCGCTAAAACACATTGTCCAAGGCGAAACTGACCAAAAACAAGCTATTGCTCAACCAGATAGAGTGTTTATCATTGATGAACCAGAGCTACATATACATCCGGATTTGCAGTCTAAAATATTGACTTATCTCCGTACTTTAACTGTCAACTCAAATATTCAGTTTATTATTTCTACACACTCGCCAACAATTTTAGATCAAGCCTTAGATAATGAACTTTATATTCTCAGTTTTAAAAGTGAAGATGAACGGGAGAATCAGCTTAAAAAGGTTGCAAGCAATCTGGAAAAGCTTGAAGCATTAAAACAGCTAGCTGGTGATACATATTTAGTTACAACGGGAAGATCAATAGTTTGCATTGAGGGTGATGCTGATGTTACAACCAAACCAACAGATTTAAGGTTATTTCAAATTCTCTATCCTCGCTCTACAGCTTTTACGTTTATTCCTACTGGCGGGAAAGGTGAAGTAATAAAAATTGTTACAAAGCTCCGTGAGTTTTTACCAGAACAGTCGTTCAAAATTAAGATTTATGGATTAGCTGATATGGATCAAGCAAAAGGTGGTACAGACGGTATTTTTACGCTTCCTGTTTGCATGATCGAAAATTTATTACTCAATGGTCAAGCACTACTTACCTATCTGCAATCAATTGGCATTACAACCTTTCCAACTCAAGGGGAATTGATAAAAGAGCTTAATACGATAGGCGCTTCGCTTAAAGATGAGGAAATATCTTATCGTGTAATGAGGGAATTAGGTTCACATACAGTTAGATTAAGAGGTAAAGATATCAATCAGTTAAAAATTTTAATTGGAGAGGAAATTTCGAAAGTGCAGGCATTGTTGCCAGATGACACTCAGACACAAGAGAAAATTACCAAAATTACAAACGATGTAGACCAAATAATCCAAAACAGTAAATCTCTACAACTTTTCAGAGGAAAAGCAATCTTGGGAGAATTTTACAACAGACACTTAAAAGGGAAAAATATACCATATTCGGAATTTTGTTATGAGCTAGCAAACGAAGTTGCTAAAACGGGTGAGGTAGAAAAATTACTAAACCCATTGTTTGACAAAATGAACTAAAAAATGAAACACATATTTTACTTATACAATTTGATATAGAAAATCTCAGTTGAAATCCTCCGTGATATAATCACTATATGCCCAAAATTACGATTGAAAAAGGAAATATAGCTAATTTTTCAGGCGACGCTATTGTTGTCCCCTGCGATTCAGATTTATCTTACAAAAAAGGAAATGCTGTAATTCAATATTTTTCCGATGCTGAAAGAAATAATGATGATTATCGCCAAATTATAGATTTTACTCTAGGGAAGATAAAGGAATCAAAAAGCAATCTACTTAAAGAACTTTCTGCAATTGGACATTGCGAATTGGGTAATGCCATAATTACAAAAGCATATCTTTTTGGAGTAAAACATTTTATCTTTATGCCATTTTTTGATCATAACAATCAAGAGAACAAAATGGATTTCATTCTACTTCATCAAGCGCTAAGAGCTGCTTTTAATCTTGCTGCTATTTACGGGATTAATACTTTGGCTATTACGTTGCCTTCCCCCAAGTTTCCTGAGGAAGAAGCGTTTATTAAGTTTGCAAAATCTATGCTTGAAATTAAACCTAAAAAAGAATTACAAAACGAAGAAATGATGAATATTGTAATAGGAATTTCTGAAGAATATACCAACTCTAGTCTTAAGGAAATTTCTATTTATAGATAACGAAAGATATTCTAGAATATTCAAATTAAGAATAATTTGATTTCTTAGCTCAATTATTCTTTAAAAGTGATAGAATATAAAAATAATGAATGTCTCTAAATCAGTAGTGTCAGAATTATTCAGCCCAGACCAATCTCTAAAATTTGTTATTCCAAAATATCAAAGAGAATATACCTGGAGAAAAGATCAGTGGCAAGATTTAATAGGTGATATATTAGAAGATGAAGGAGGACATTTCATAGGCTCACTAATTGGTATTAATCGAAATTCTGATTCATTATATCCTGATTTGGAGATAGTCGACGGCCAACAACGTCTTTCAACAATTTCCCTTATGTTTTCTGCAATTTACTCTATTTTAAAAGGTCGTCCAGAAATCCAAGATAACGAAGATTTAAAAACAGATCTTAATAATTTAAAGTATCGAATAATTGAAAAATACAGAGAAGGTGAAATTAAAATAGAAATGTCTTCACAAAATAATAATGATGATGACTATAAAGCTATATTGTCAGACATAAACTTAATTAAATTTTCTAGCAAGATTGGTCATAGGGGCAATAGGGTGATTATGCAGGCTTATAGATTTTTCCAAGATAGCTTTCAATCATTTACAGTTGAAGAACTTATGAGTTTCTATAAAAAATTATGCAATGTTGTTTTAGTAAAGATTCAGGTTGATTCTAATTCAGACGCCTTCATGCTATTTGAAAGTCTAAATAATAGAGGTGTTCCACTTTCAGCAATAGATCTTATTAAAAACAGGATGCTTTCAAAGCTTGAAAATCAGGGAAAAAATATTGATGAAACCTATGAACAATGGGAAAAAATAATAAACAAT
>CAIQLZ010000054.1 GCA_903872785.1 Candidatus Levyibacteriota bacterium | reverse complement strand
GGTTGGTTATGGAATTATTTAGTAAGTTTCGTAGGAGATGGTGATATTGCTGGTGATTGAATTTTCTCCGGGTTGAAGCTGGGTATTTGCTGATTTTGCCTCAGAAGCTACATCCCCCACCATCATGGGTCTTGGCTCAATAAGATTGTTGGTTTCCTGTACATCTACAATTTTTCCCAAGCGGATTCCTGTTGCCTTAGCAATGCTATCGGCTTTTTCTTTGGCCATTTTAACCGCTTCCGCTCTGGCTTTATTTTCTAAATCTTTTTTTGTTTTGTCGTTGAATGTGAAGGTTATGCCGTTGACTAAATTTGCCCCATCCGCAGTTGAAACATCAATAGCCTTATTGGCAACGTCTATCGGTGTAATTTTTATTTCAAGAGTTTGGGAAACAGTATAGCCGGTAATATTTTGTTCTCCACCGTTGTAATCGTATTGCGGATTAACGCTGTAATCCGTAGTCTGAATATTTTTTTCTTCAATTCCTAAGTTTTTCAAATCCTGAATTATTTTATTTGCGGCAGTATTTGTCTGATTTTGGGCATTCGTAATGGTTGAGGCTGTTTTGGTAACTCCGATTGACATTAAAGCCGTGTCCGGAATTCCGGTTGTTTTTCCGGTTCCCGAAACACTAAATATAGTTGATTTTGTAGTTTGAATGCTTTGTACGGAAAGCGAAATCGGTCCGGCGAATTTGAAATACAAAAAAAGAATAAGGAGAAAGCCGATGAC
Organism: Candidatus Levyibacteriota bacterium; assembly: GCA_903872785.1. Classification (GTDB taxonomy): domain Bacteria; phylum Patescibacteriota; class Microgenomatia; order Levybacterales; family UBA12049; genus GWB1-37-8. The sequence continues at coordinate 10,268 of CAIQLZ010000054.1, read as the reverse complement.
AATAATTAACGTAGTTTTAAATTCTCTCATCTAATAAATAATGTCAGGTATTAAATATTTTGTCAAGATTTACCTATTTAATTATTTTGTTTGTTTAAATTGAATGTAAACTATCGGTAGCGGACTTTCGGCGGCTTTTGGAATTTCCTGATTCAGAGGGCACTGGCGGCATAGATCAGGTCGGTAGTTTTCAGGATATTTCCAAGGGTTATTTCTGCAATCTTCAGGTCTTTTTCCGACTCCCTCAAATCCGCAGCTGTTATTGGTTTCAAAATTTCCCGGAATTTCCCCTGTCATAAAAAAACAGAACTTTCCGTTAAGGAGAGGTTCTGGAAATTAACTCTAACAAAGAGTTTGTCCTTTGTCAATGCCAACTTTAGGTATTCTTATTTGCTTTTTGAAAAACAACCTGATAAAATCCGAAATTAATATATAGATGAAAGAGCAACTTAATAATTCTCGGATTCTAGATGATGGAGAAGTTCCAACTGATCCGCGGATAGGTAAACAGGCAGAAGTAATGATAATGACAAGTAAAGGCAAATTATCTCTTCGTGAGGCTATAATTCCGGCCGCAGAGTTAGTCAGAAAAATTGAAGAGGTTAAAGGTGCACGTGGAATTCAAAAATGGATTGATTAGCTAATTCCAAAAAAACCTCATTTTCTAAAGACCATTGGGAGCGGAACCGCTATTTTAAGTAAATCCTGTTGAAATTTTTTGTAAGGGGCCATTTCCTTTCGTATTCCCTCCTCTGTTTGGTCATTTCCGAATCTGATTATATTTAATCTTAAGGAAACGATGTCGTTTTCAAAACCCAGAATTTTTCTTCCCAGAATAAAATGCAAATCGCGCCGTTTGGATTTCTCCGCCCAACCATCCAGTAAGGGATGGTCATCGGTAATCATTAATGCCAGATATCCGAAGGTAAGCTTGTTATCCTGGATGGCGTTGATAATTTTATTTCGGCTTTCCGCAGGTACAGCTGACTCCTGTAAATTTAAAAGTTCGGAATTAAGGACGCTTTTAAGATTTTTGCGGGCAAGACGCATGCTGACGTAGTCGTCCATGTTCGTTTCCTCTAAAAATCTGTTTGCTAATTCTTTTGTAGAATGTGCAAAAGACAAAAATTCCTTTTTTTCCATTTGCGAAAGTATAATATCTGAAGTTTGAAATGTCAACTTTTAGATTTTTCTTAAGCCCTAACTAAATTCTGTAAAAGCATTGCGACATTAACTGGGCCGATTCCCCCCGGAGTAGTGGTATAAAAAGAAGCAATATTTTCTATTTCAATTTCAGAGTAATCCCCGATTAGTTTTTTGTTTTTTTCTCTTGAAATGCCAAGACCGATTAAGATAACTCCTTTTTTAAGCATTTGCGGGGTGACAATATTTGCTTTGCCAACAGCGCTGATTACAATATCTGCTTTCTTGGTCAGAACTTCCGGCTGTTTTGTTTTGCTGTCAATTACTACAACGGGAACTTTCATTTTTTCAAACAGCTTAATTATTGGTTTTCCGCCCGTTTCTCCTTTTCCGATGACAACAATTTTATTATTTTTTAACCAATCTGCAAAGCGGTATTCTGTTTTGGGATTTGCAAGATAAACTTTTTCTAAGATTTTCAAAACCGCCATAGCTATCGGCATTTGGAAATGCGAATCCGGATGAAATCCGTCAACATCTTTTTGAGGATTAATTGCCTGATTGATAATTTTTGCATTTAAGTGTTTTGGTAGAGGTTGCTGAACAATAATACCCTGAATGTTTTTTTCGTTATTTAATTTTTCAATAAGCTTAATTAATTCAAAACTTTGAATTTCGGGTTTTAAATTGTAAGTAATGGTTTTGATACCGATACTTTCTGCTTTTATTTCCTTTTGCCTGATATATGCGAGTGATGCGGGATTGTCGGCAACCATAATTATTGCCAGTTTTGGGTAAATATTATTTTTATTAAGTTTTGCTACTTTTTTCCTAAGATCATCCAGAATTTCCTGAGCAATTTGTTTTCCGTCAATTTTCATTGCATTATTCTTCAACGCAGGTTGCCGAGGTTACCAGATCCGTTGAATTTGAAAATCTCATCAGTTTTACTCCCTGCGTATTTCTGGAATGTCTGGGAACGGAAGAAAGTTCGAGTTTAACTACCTGTCCTCTTTTGGAGGTGATGATGATGCTCTTATAATGCGGCGGAATTACTTGGGCAAAGGCAATTTTTCCGGTTTTTGCGGTTACTTTTGCGACTTTTACTCCTTGACCTCCCCTGCTTTGTCTTCTGAACTGCTCAGTCGGAGATTTTTTACCAAGTCCGTTTTCCATAATCGTCAAAAGATCGGCTTTGTCTCTCTTTTTAATAACATCCATACCTGTTACCTGATCCTGATCTTTAAGTCTGATTCCGTGCACGCCCGATGTTGCCCGGCCCATTGGCCTGACTGATTTCTCCGAGAATCTGATTGCCTTTCCTTCTTTGGTGGTTAAGATGACGTCGTTATCCCCTTCGGTCAGATTACTCCAGGCCAGTTCGTCTCCTTTATCTAATTTGATGGCGATAATTCCGCTTCTCCTGATGTTTTCAAATTGAGTTAAAGCTGTTTTTTTCACGGTGCCTTTCTGCGTGGTTAAGAAAACATATTTGTATGGAAACTCATCGCTTGGTTTACCGGTTTTATAATTGATGAATGATTCAACTTTTTCGTCTTGTTCAATATTGATTAAGTTTACGATTGCGGTTCCTTTGCTCGTGCGGGTTGATTCGGCAATTTCAAAGGCTCTGAGTTGATAAGCTTTGCCGCGGTTGGTAAAAAATAGGATATTGTCGTGAGTTTGGGCATAGCGGATATTCAAAATTCCGTCTTCTTCTTTTGTGGTCATGCCCCGTACTCCTTTGCCTCCTCTGTTTTGGATTCTGAAACTGTTTAGGCTTTGGCGCTTGATATAGCCGGTGTCGGTAATTGTCATTACTGTGGGTTCGTCCGGAATTAAATCTTCATCTGAGAATTCCCCGACTTTGCTTTTATAAACCTTGGTTCGTCTCGGATCGGCAAATTTTTCTTTAAGAACTTTTAATTCTTCTTTGATTACCGTTAATATTTTTTCGGGATGGGAAAGAAGGTCTTCCAAATATCCGATTGTTTCTTTGATCATAATCAGTTCGTCTTCTATTTTTTGACGTTCCAGTGCCGCCAGCCGCCTTAATTGCATGTCCAAAATTGCCGTTGCCTGAATTTCGGAAAGCTTGAACCTGAACATCAGATTGTTTTTGGCGTCTTCCTGAGTTTTGGATTCTCTAATGGTCCGGATTACCGCATCGATTGCATCAACGGCAATTTTTAGCCCTTCCAGAATATGCAGTCTCGCTTTTGCCTGCCTGAGTTCAAATTCCGAGCGCTTGGTAACTACGTGATAGCGGTGTTTTAAGTATTCTTCAAGAATGGTTTTTAAATTAAGCGTTTGGGGAGTTCCGTTGACAAGAGCGACAATATTGGCCGGAAAACTTGTCTGAAGACTGGTATGTTTGAATAAATTATTCAAAACTTTTTTCGGAGCCGTATCCCTTTTCAATTCAATCACCACTCTAATTCCGTGCCTGTCCGATTCGTCTCTTAAATCCGAAATTCCTTCAATCTTTTTTTCGCGTGCCAATTCTGCAATCCGGGCAACCATGAGTGCTTTATTAACCTGATAAGGAAGTTCGGTCACAATAATTGCCGATTTTCCCTGCCCTATTTCTTCGATTTCTGCTTTTCCCCGGATGATTATTTTGCCGCGTCCGGTTGTGTAAACATTTTTGATCTCCGTTGCATCATAGATTGCGCCGGCTGTAGGAAAATCAGGGCCTTTAATAAACTCCAGAAGATCATCAACGGTTACACTGCTTACCAGGGAAAATTTTTTACCGGTAATTGTGGTTTTTGTTTTTCCGATCATGAAGGTAATGGCGTCAATCAATTCACCCAAATTATGCGGCGGAATTTTGGTTGCCATACCTACGGCAATTCCTTCGGATCCCATCAGTAATAAATTCGGAAGTTTTGCCGGAAGAAAAACCGGTTCTTGCAGTGTAGCGTCGAAATTCGGAAGATGATCTACGGTTTCCTTGTCCAAGTCGGTTAGCATCTCATTGGTTATTTGTGCCAGACGGGCTTCCGTATAACGCATTGCGGCGGGCGGATCTCCATCCATAGATCCGAAATTTCCCTGGCCGTCTACTAACGGATATCTCATGGAAAAATCCTGTGCCAAACGTACTAAAGCATCATAAATCGGTAAGTCTCCATGGGGATGGTATTTCCCCATGACCTCTCCGACAATTTTTGCTGATTTTGCGTATTTTGCAGTATGAGTTAAATTTAATTCATGAAGCGCAAAGAGAATTCTCCGGTGGACGGGTTTTAGCCCGTCTCTGACATCAGGAAGCGCGCGGGAGACAATAACGGACATGGCGTAATCCAGGTATGCCCTTTTAACCTCACCGGTAATCTCCGTTTGTTTTAAAACGCCGATATTCATAATTTGACGACGACAATAAGGCTATCTAATTTTATATCAGGAAGGAGGCAATTAACAGTGCGACAATGTTTAGGATTTTTATCATCGGATTTATTGCCGGTCCTGCCGTGTCTTTGTAAGGGTCCCCTACCGTATCCCCTGTTACAGCCGCCTGATGGGCAAAGCTTCCCTTGCCTCCCAGATGACCTTCTTCAATATATTTTTTCGTGTTATCCCAAGCCGCTCCGCCCGTTGTCATCGAAATTGCCACAAAAAGTCCGGTAATAATACTGCCGATTAGCAGTCCGCCGAGTGCCTTCGGGCCAAGTAGGAATCCGACCAAAATCGGCGCCAGGACCGGAATAAGAGCCGGAACCATCATTTGTTTTATAGCAGCCGAGGTGACTATGGAGACCAATTTTCCGTATTCCGGTTTGGCTGTGCCTTTCATAATGCCTTTAATTTCTTTGAATTGGCGTCTTACTTCATTGACAACCGCTACGCTGGTTTTTCCGACTGCCTCCATTGCCAAAGCGCCGAAAAAGTAAGGTAATGCTCCGCCGATAAACAGTCCGATTATAACCAGGGGGTCGGAAAGAGAAAAGGCAAAGGAACCTTTATGCGAAGAGGTTAGTTCTTGTGTATAGCTTGCAAAAAGAACTAAAGCCGCTAAACCTGCAGACCCGATGGCGTAAGCTTTGGTAATTGCTTTGGTTGTATTTCCGACCGCATCCAAGGGATCGGTTATGTCGCGCACTTTTTGGGAAAGTCCGGCCATTTCCGCAATTCCTCCTGCATTGTCCGTGATCGGGCCGAATGCGTCAATGGCGATAATAATGCCGGTTAAAGAAAGCATACTGATTGCAGAAACTGCGATTCCGTAAAGACCGGCCAGACTGTATGCCACTAAAATTCCCGTTGAAATTAAAAGTATCGGCGCTAAGGTTGATTTCATGGAAACTGCCAATCCCGCGATTACATTGGTTCCGTGTCCTGTGGTAGAGGCATTGGCAATGGTTTTAACCGGGCTGAATTTTTTGGACGTAAAATATTCCGTTATGATAACCATGCCGATGGTGATAATAGGTCCGATAATCGAGGCAAGAAAAAGATTAAATGAGGAAATTGTTCCTACTCCTTGTATAAAAAGAGTCTGGCTTAAATAATAAAATCCGGCTATGGCTATGATTATCGAAACCGCCAGGCCTTTATATAAAGCGTTCATAATTCCCTGCCCTGAAATCCTGACAAACCAGCTGCCGATGATCGAGGCGATGATGGAAACGGCGCCGATTAAAAGAGGATAAGTTAAAACTGCAAAATTAGTGCCGAAAGTAATCTGTCCTAAAATCATTGCGGCAACTGCGGTTATGACATAGGTTTCAAAAAGATCCGCCGCCATTCCTGCATCGTCCCCGACATTGTCCCCGACCAGATCCGCAATTACTCCCGGATTTCTCGGGTCATCTTCCGGAATTCCCTTTTCAATTTTTCCGACCATATCGGTTCCGACGTCCGCTGATTTGGTAAAAATTCCTCCGCCCAGTCTGGCAAAAACCGAAATTAACGATCCTCCGAATCCAAGCGCAATCAGAGGCCTTAAATCATGAATATTGTTGTGTAAAAGCCAAAGATAAAAACCGCTTACCGAAAGAAGGGCTAAGGCTCCGACAATCAATCCGGTTACCGCTCCGCCTTTAAAGGCCAGAGAGAAGGCTTGGGATAAACCGCTTTTAGCAGCCTGAGCAACCCGGATATTGCTTCTGACCGCAATGCTCATACCGATAATTCCCGAAGCCGCGGAGAAGACTGCTCCGATCAGAAAACCAACAGCACTCGTAAAATTCAGAAAATAATAAAGAATAGCAAAAATTACAATGCCAATTATGGCGACTACTGTATATTGTTTTTTCATGTAGGCATTTGCTCCTTCGGTAATCGCGTCGGAAATTTGATTCATTTTTTCGTCCCCGCGGGGATGGGCTAAAACATTCATCGCCAAAACCAGGCTATAGGCAAACGCAAAAAGGGAGACGGCAATGGTCGTAATAAGTGCATGATTTACTATATAAGACAATAAATTCATTTTAGAATTATAATGTATTTATCTTTCTATTTCAAGCATTCTTTGGTAATTTAGATATCCAAATTTGCTTGAGTTGCGTTACTTTGAATGAATTGTTTTCTGGGAGGAACTTCGTCTCCCATCAGCATGGTAAAGACACTGTCTGTTTCTTCCGCGTCCTCAATAGTAACTTGTTTTAAGATTCTGTTGGCCGGATTCATGGTGGTATCCCATAATTGATCCTTATTCATTTCCCCAAGACCTTTGTATCTTTGGATGTTGATGACTGCGTTACCGCTTTTCATTTCCATTAGGATTGTCTCCTTTTCTTCGTCGGAGTAGGCATACCGGATATCTTTTCCGCGGTTTAATTTGTACAAAGGTGGTTGAGCAATGTAGAGATAGCCTTCTTTGATAATTTGCGGCAAGTGCCGGTAGAAAAAGGTTAAAAGCAGTGTCTCAATATGTTCCCCGTCCACATCCGCATCGGTCATGATAATTACTCGGTGATATCTTAATTTTTCAAACTTAATGGTTTCCCCGATTCCCATACCTAAGGCAATAATTACATTTTTTAATTCATCGTGTTCAATTATTTTATCAAGACGGGCTCTTTCCGTATTTAAAATTTTTCCTCCGATTGGCAGAATCGCCTGATATTTCCGGTCGCGTCCCCCTTTGGCCGTTCCGGCTGCCGAATCTCCTTCAACTAAATACAGTTCCGAAACTGACGGATCCTTTTCTTGGCAATCCGCTAATTTTCCGGGGAGCGAAGATCCCTCTAGGGCGCCTTTCCTAAGAATTGCTTCCTTGGCTGCTTTGGCTGCCAGTCTGGCTTTGGCTGCCAAATAAACTTTTTCCAAAATTTTTCTGGCTTCTCCAGGATTTTCTTCAAAGAAAACCGAAAGCCCCTCTTTGGTAATCGCCTGAACTATAGGTTGAATTTCGGAATTACCCAGCTTTCCTTTTGTCTGGCCTTCAAACTGAATTTTATCCTGGGGCATTTTGACAAAAACAACTGCTGATAAGCCCTCTTTCGTGTCGTCTCCGGTGATGTAATCTCCGTCATCTTTAAAACTGCCGATTTTTTTACCGTAATCATTTATCGCCCGGGTCAGAGCCATTCTGAAGCCGGTTAAATGAGTTCCTCCGTTGACGGTGTTAATAACGTTTACATAGCTTTGGACATTTTCTACGTAACCGTTGTTATATTGCAGGGATGCTTCCAATTCAATATCGTCTTCCCTTTTTTGAATAAAGATCGCCTCATGCAATGGTCCTTTGTTTTCATTTAATTTTTCAACCAGTGAAGTTATGCCGCCTTCAAAATAATAATTGACCTCTTTTTCTTGGCCTTCCCGTAAATCCTTAAAATGGAAATATAATTTTGGAACAAGATAGGCACGTTCCCGAATTGCTTTTTTGATTGCTTCAAAATCAAAAACTATGGTTGAAAAAATTTCTTTATCCGGCAAAAAAGTGACCTTAGTTCCGGTTGAGGAGCCGGGATTAAAACTCGTTTCATCATCGGCTTTTATTTCCTTAAGTGGGGTTTTGGCAATTCCCCTGGAGTATTCCTGGAAATAGATTTTATTATTGCGTTTTACTTCCACTTTCATCCATTCGGATAAGGCATTTACCACCGATGCACCGACCCCATGCAGTCCTCCCGATATTTTGTAAGCAGACCCTCCGAATTTTCCGCCGGCATGCAGTTTGGTCATGACAATTTCCAAGGCGCTTTTTTTATAAGAGGGCATTATGTCAATCGGAATTCCTCTTCCGTCATCGATTACGGTTGCGGTGCCGTCATTATTCAAAGTTATCCAAACATTTTTGGCGGATCCCGCCAGTGCCTCATCAACTCCGTTGTCGATAATTTCCCGCAAAGATTCATGAAGGCCGATTATATCCGTTGATCCGATATACATTGCGGGGCGTTTCCTTACGGGCTCTAAGCCTTCCAATACCTGGATGTGTTTTGCCGAATATTCCGGAGTTTTTTGAACTTTTGGCGCAGTCTTTTTTATTGCCATAAGCATTATCTTAACAAATTTAATCAACAATTTCCAGCATCAGTTCGGGAGTTTGATTGTCCGGGATAGCTAATTTAAGTTTGGGATTTAGTTTGTAAATCAGTATGCTTTTTTTTCCAAGATGCTTTTTGCCATTTCAACATCCAACTTATTGAAAGCTATGATTGCCTCCAGGGTAACGACTTCTGATTTTTTTACGGGGAGACCTTGTTCTTCCAGCTGGGAAAGTAAATTTCTTAGGCCCTTTATTTTTTTATCTTTAGCTATCAGATGTTCGCAATATTTTTTTCCGCCTTGATCTTTCAGGGTCAGCGCTCTTAGATCTTCTAATTCCATAAACCCCGCCAGTATTTGAATAAGTGATTTTGCTGTTTTAACTTTTACCTTTATTTCCGTTTCCTGTTGGTTCAGATTTTTCCAGTCTCCTGAGTTAGGCGGCGGACTATTTTTATAAAGAGCGCTGTTTGCTTTTCGCAAGTCCGTAAAAGCTGCCAGTTGATCATTCACAAAATCGTTCCAGTCATTTTCCGGCAGGCGGAAATGAGTAAGTGAGTTTTCCTGATATTTGTTCTGAGAGGAGGCAGTAATGCTTTTGTTTTTAACCATCAGGGTTTGCAGCATTTCTCTTGTCATTTTCAATTTTACCTCGTTGTAATCTGAATTTTCCCCTTCCTGAAGAAAATATTTGTTTTTTGCTTCAATGCCGGCTCTGATTAGTCCATTGAGCTGGTAAAGTCTGTTTTCCTGTGTCGGTGATTTAAATCCTTCTGTCATTGAGTCTAAAATAGCACATTTTTCTTTAATAATCAAACGTTTCTTATTTTTTTGCGGACAGATTCGATTAAATAATTCAGCAAATATCCCGGGTAATTAATGATTAAATCCTGAGCATGAAGATACTCAAAGTCTTTTCCGCCGAAACCGCGTTTAAATAAGGAAAGACCGCTGAACCGGTGATTCAAATTGTTTTCCGGTGCAACTCCCCAAAAATTGTACCGGGTCAGGCCGCGTTTTTTTGCTTCTAAAATTGCTTCCCACTGAATCAGATAGGCGCCGGGGAAGCGTCTTCCGTCATCTGTGGATACTCCATAATGGTAGACTGCTTCTTGGCCGTAGAAAATAATAAATGCCTGAGCTAACATTTTCCCGTCAAGTTCCGCTTTGTAAAGGAGTGCATTTTCAGACTTTGCAAAAACTTTAAATTGCTCTTCCAGGAATTTGTAAGAAAACGGTATAAATTTTTGTCTGACTGCTGTTTTAATCTGCAACTCATAAAATTGTTTAATATCTTTTTCATTTGTCGAGACTGAAATTTTTATGTTTTCTTTTATTGCCCTGCGTATTTCATATCTGGTTGTTTTTCTCATTTGCAGCATTAATTCATCCGGGGATTTGGTAATATCCAATTGCGTTGTTAACTCGGCATGTAAATGCATGGGCGCTTTGCTAAATCCCAAGTCCCTGAAAATTTTTTTTGAGAAATCGTTGGATTCTAATTGCGGTCTGACTCTGACAAAAACACAGTTGCTTTCTTTGGCAATTATTCTGACCTGTTTTAGAAATTCATTAACAATTTCTTTATTTTGCCAGGCAATAATCGGCCCGCCGGGAACGGTTAAATATCTTCCCCGTTTGGCAGGTTCAATAACGGAAAGCATTATGCCGGCCAGTTGATT
>CAIQLZ010000053.1 GCA_903872785.1 Candidatus Levyibacteriota bacterium | reverse complement strand
GTTATGAATAAAAGCAAATCCAAACTTACAGTTTCGTTGGGGTTGGATGTGTCGGGAAATCCGGTTGTTGCCAATATAGCCAAAATGCCTCATGTTTTAATTGCCGGAACTACAGGTTCAGGAAAATCTGTTCTCATAAATTCTTTTATTTCTTCCCTTCTTTTCAGAGCTTCTCCTGCGGAGGTAAGGTTAATTCTTATAGATCCTAAAAGAGTTGAACTAACCGGTTACAATGGCATACCTCATTTGATGACTCCGGTTATTGTTGAAGTTGAGAAAATTTTAGCATCTTTGAGGTGGGCGATGGAAGAAATGGATAGACGCTATAAAACATTTGCGGAAAGAGGGGTGCGGAATATCGATTCCTGCAATGAGCTTGCCGGTTTTCAGGCCCTTCCCTATATCATAATTTTAATAGATGAACTTGCAGATTTAATGGCGTTTGCACCGGTTGACGTAGAGGATGCAATTGCCCGTCTTGCTCAAATGGCAAGAGCAACAGGTATTCATCTGGTAGTATCTACGCAAAGGCCCTCTGTCGATGTTATAACAGGGTTAATTAAGGCAAATATTCCATGTCGTATCGCCTTTAATGTTTCCTCGATGATTGATTCTCGGGTAATTCTCGATACTCCCGGAGCTGAAAAGCTATTGGGCCGCGGAGATATGCTTTATATCCCGCCAGATCAGGCAAAGCCAACCCGTATTCAAGGAGCATTTGTCTCAGATAAAGAAGTAAGAAAGCTTGTAGAGTTTCTTAAAGCTAAAAATGTGCCCGTTGAATATACAGAAGAAATTATTTCCAGTCCCCTTATTCTTAAAAGGGGAGGCGGATCTATCGGAAGCGATGGTAAAGATGCTCTTTTTGAAGAGGCAATCAGATGCGTATGTCAATATGACCGGGCTTCAGCATCGCTTTTACAAAGGCGCCTTTCGATAGGATATTCAAGAGCGGCCCGAATTCTGGATCAGCTGGAAGCAGCCGGGGTTGTGGGGCACGCGGAAGGATCAAAACCCCGTGATGTTTTGGCAAAGAATGCTGATGAAATCATCAACGCCCTGCATTAAAGGCGAACTTCAATATGATACACGTTGGAGAAAAATTTCATGATAAGAGAATAAAAAAGGGATATACATTAGAAGAAGTCTCAAAAGCAACCAAAATTAGATCTTCTTTTCTTCTGTCTATAGAAAAAGGAGATCATAAAAATTTGCCCTCCAGTACTTATGTTTATGGATTCGTTAGGAATTATGCCAGATTTTTAGGATTGCCCGAACATGAAACTCTGGCTATTTTCAAAAGAGAATATGATGAAGAGAAGTTTTTAAAGGTTTTGCCGGAAGGGTTAGCTAAAAATGACGATTTTCCTCTTTCAAAATTTAAAATTACGCAAACTCTAAAAATTTTTCTTCTAGTATTTATCGTTCTTTTGATTTATATAATTTTTCAATATAGATCTGCTATTTTTAATCCAATGCTTAGCGTTTCAACTCCCGCAGAAAATTCTGTAATTTCATCACAGGCAGTTACTGTAGTTGGTAAAACAGATCCGAATGCAACTGTTTTCGTAAATTCAGAGCTGGCAATTTTGGATAAAGATGGAAATTTTAAAAAAACTATTAATGTATTTCCGGGACACTCAAAAATTACAATAAAATCAGTTAATAATTTTAATAAAACAACAATTTTGGAGAGATCTATTGAAGTTAAGATATAATAAATATTATTTAACATGGATTGACAGGGAATAGTGTTAATGGTATTGTAAATTAATATGGATATTACGCAAACTCTTTTAATTATAATCATCACTATTTTAGCAATTTTACTTTTGATATTAGGAATTCAGGTATTTTTTATTCTCAGAGAACTACGCAAAACAGTTTCCAAAACAAATAAAGTTTTGGATAACACAAATGTTATAACTGAAAGTGTTTCCACTCCTTTATCTTCCTTGTCATCGCTTGCAGCGGGGCTTAAAACAGGGGCGTCATTTGTAAATCTTTTTAAAAAAATTATTTCAAAAGTCGGAGGAGACGAAGATTCGGGGAAAAAAAATAACAAAGATTGAAATGGATAACAACAATAATAGATCAGGCAGTAATTTTTTCGGCGGTTTCCTGTTGGGCTTTCTGATTGGAGGCCTGGCTGTGTTTTTATTGGGAACGAAAAAAGGAAAAAAGATTTTAAAAACAATTTCAGAAGAAGGTTTGGACAATCTCTCCAATATTCTTGAAAAGGCAGGAGAAGCAGGAAATTTAGATGAAGTATATGAAGAAGAGGAAGAAGCTGCTCCGGAAAAACAAGCGTCTGTTAAGGAAAATATTGGAGGAAAACCTAAAAGATTTTTTAAGGGAGTTGCAAGACGCCTTAATTAAAAACCATACTTCTGAATATTTTCGTTGTGTTCCCGTAAAGTTTTCGCATATCTGATTTTTCCATTTTTATCATGCATGTAATAGAAATAATCTGTATTAGAAGGATTTGCTGCTGCGTGAAGCGCCTCAAGGCCGGGATTCGAGATTGGTCCGGGCGGTAGTCCTGGTTGCAAATAAGTATTGTAAGGAGATATAACATTTTTATATTCTTGAACTGTTACCGGTTCCCACCATTTTTTAGTGACAATATTTTGCCCTTTTGCATATTGAATAGTGGCATCAACTTGCAATGCAATTCCTGCATTTAGTCTATTAAGAAGTATCCCTGCAATAATTGGTTTTTCTGCATTGGTGATTGCCTCTCTTTCTATAAGAGAAGCAAGTACGACAACTTGTGCTTTGGCTAGTTTAGAATTGTGTGTATTAATTTCAGAATATTTTTGTTCGAAGTTATTCCTCATTCGGTCAATAACAATTTTGATATTTGTATCTTTTGAAATAAGGTAAGTATCAGGAAAAAGATATCCTTCATTTGAAACTAGAATATTTATCCATGATGAGTTATAAGTGGGAATTTTTTCTTTCAGAATTTCTGCTATTTCTGTCGCTCTTTTGCCTTCAGTAACAGTAATCCATACATCCAGCGTTCCATGAGTTAAATTTCTTGCTATTTCTTCAACACCCATAGAAGGATTGAGCCTAAAATCTCCGGCTTGAATTTTTCCTTCAAATTTTCCAATTCTTGTATAAAGGAAAAAAATAATCCGATTTTTAATAAGTTTTGCCTCTTCAAGTTTACTAGCTATTTCTTTTAAACCAGATCCTTTTTGAACAACAAATACAACAGATTTTTTATTGGCAAAATTTACGGGAGACATTCCATTTTTCCACCACAGCACGCAACAGATAACGATAGCTACAAGAAGTAAAGTGGCAGTAGTTATTTTTTTCATTAATAGTTAAATACAGGAAATTCCTGCATAGTTTTTTTTCCTTGTTTCAGATTATACACATTTTCACTATAAAGTGTACAGATTGATTCGCCTTTTTTCACTTTTTCGCCTTCTTTTTTGTCAAGGTAGACTCCCGATTTTTTTTGCAAAGGTGCGCCTAAAGCTTTTGCCAGAAGAGTCAAATTTTTGCAATTTATATTTTTAACTACGCAATTTTTTTCTGATCGCACTTTGTAAATGAATTTACCCGGGGTTAATTTAGAGCTTTCGATATGCGGATTTCCTCCTTGTTCAGTAATAATTTCCTTCATTTTTTTTAATGCAAAACCTTCCTGTAAAATTTTCGTTGCCCAACCCGTGCAATTTCCGTAAGTATCCCTGACGTGCTCTTGTAATTTCTTCGGAGAATCTTTCAGGCAAAGTTCCAAAAGATTTCCTGCTAAGGTTATACTTCTGACTTCCAAATCGTAGGGTCTGTCGGCTGTTTGCTCCAAAACTTTTAAAGCATCTTTTGTTTCAAGGGTGGGACCTATGCCTCTTCCGACCGGCTGATCAGTTCTATGAATAAGCACCCGGATTTTTATATTAAACTTTTTTGCTATATATTCAAATTTACTTTTAAGAATTTTCGCATCTTTAAGATGGGTTACTTTTAATGTGTTTCCATAAGGCACATCTATAACAACATGGGTTGATCCAAAGGCAATCTTTTTACTCATTATAGAAATAATTATTTTGTCAAAACTTTCAAACATTAATTCTTTTTCAACGTTGATAATTACATCATCTGCGGGGGCGATATTAAAATTTCCTCCCCAGACAATGCAGGCATTTATTTTTTTAACTATTTTCAGTATTTTTTCTTTTGATAAAACAACCGGGGCTAAAATTTCCATGTCATCCGCAGTTCCGCTGGTGGTTATTGCGCGGCTTGAGCTTTTGGGAATTAAATATCCGGCGGAGGCGATAATGGGGACGATAATAAGTGTTGTGCGATTTCCGGGAACTCCGCCTATAGAATGCTTATCAGCAACAATTCCTTTGAAATGTAACTTTTCTCCTGTTTCAATCATTGCTTTTGTGAGAAAATAAAGTTCTTGATTGCTGAATCCCTGCGAATAGCCGGATGCTGCAAAATAGGTGGTTAGCACCTGCCCTAATCTTTCTTTGGCAATTTGGTCCATAATGCTGAAAATTTCTTTGTAATTTAAGGTCTTGCCGACAAGTTTTTTCCTAATAGCATTAAGAGCTTCTTGCTGGTTAATTTGTTCTTGAAATTTTTTCTGATCATTCATAGCGCGAAAGCCTTCCTTAGGGATTATTCTTTAATTTGTTTTAGCATTATGGATATTGCATTTTTAAATACGGAAAGAAGAAAATAAAGAAATATCCTTATCATCCGAAAAAATTTTGAAGTTATATCTTTCATATTTATATTCATATTTTTTCAAGGACAGCTTTGACGATTAATCTCTTCCAGGTTGTTCCGGGAGGGGTGCAAGTTACAAGGGTTAAATAAGAATTATCATAATCCTGAACAAGAGCAGAACTATTTTCCGGATCAACAACTGTAATTTTAAATATCCTGTAGGTATAAGTTACTCCATTAAGCGTAGCATAAATAACATCTCCGTCATTGAGCATATAGGCGTTGGCAAAAATTGTTTTATAGTCTTTGAGGTTAAATAATTGCGGAAGAGTTGAGTGTCCGAAAATTACAGCATTTCCATTCTTGCCGGGAATACCTGTTCCTTGATAATTAACTAAATGTTTTCCTAAATCAGTATCTACTGTGGAAACTACAGCTTCTTCAATTTTTATTTTTGGCACGGAAATAGTGTAAAAAGGAGTGTCAGTTTGATTATTTTTAGAATCAGGATTAAAATTTTTAAACCAATTCTCGGCTTTAGTATAGTCGGTTGTGTCAATTGAATTTCTTGCTAATTCTACAATATTTGCGCGGGGAATAGATAAAGTAATGTCCTGAGAAGCAAATACAGGCTGAAAGTAAATTTGCCAAGAGATTATTGGCAGTAAAGCATATAAAATAATTGAAATCCCAATCAGTATGAGGAGACCGCTTGTTAAGCGAAGATATTTTTTTTTGTTCGGTTTAGCGCGTTTCTTGTAGTAGTATTTACCCATTAATTTTAATTAAAATTTTTATATTTTTTTCTCTTACCGGCAAGTTTTTCGGTAAAAATGGAAGATTGGGGGAGAGTTTGATGTCAATGTTCTCAATCTGAGGCAATTTGTCTAAAGCATCTTTTGCGAAATTAAAAGATTTTCCTTTTAAATCTTTTGTTAATTTGCCCTGATCGATTTTTGGCAATAATAATGTTTTTACGCTAAGATTTGCTTGTATTTCTTCATCATTTATATTTTTTATGTCCAAAACAGAAATCTTGATGTTATTGTAATCTATTTCTTGATTGGACGGGATATCTTTGGATAAAAGGGATTTGCTCAATGCGGTAAGATCATTTTTATCATAAGAAAATTCTTGATATTCTACTGCTCCTGTTAAAGTTACTTGGCTTGTTTGGTCTCCAACCTTTGCATTCAAGGACTTTTTGTTAAGAGTTTCCGATGCAAAAGCTGAAAGCAAAATTTTATTTTGAGAAAGTTTTTTTTGCAAGTCTTTTTTTGCTTTATCTTCCAGCTGTTTAATAAGATCTTTTTCTAATTTATCTGAATCATTTTTTGAAACGACTGTAACTTCTTTTTTTGTCCCGCCGCTAAAGGGGTCATCATTTTTAGCCACTAAATCAGCAGCGTCAAATGCCCCTACAGAAAATTTTGTACCGGATGGAAGGTTGGATTCTTTACCTAATTGATCAGCGGTTACATTTGCTGTAGTTTTTTCCGGAGCAACTGTTTGGTCTGCTGAATGTGAGGCAACCGCTTCTATCGTAACCGATGAATCAAGAGTAAACTCAAGGCCATTAGGTGCCTTCAATATAGTTCCTGCTGCTAAGTTTTTAGCTTGGGCTAGACTATTAAATATGGTTACTGTTCCTTTCGCTGAAGTACCGACATCTTTTTTTCCAGTTGCGCCAGTCGAAACGTTTCCTTCTTCAGATACTGAGATAAATTCACCGTTTATAATGTTTTTATTTGAATCTGTTGCTTTGGTCGTAGAGAAAAGAATATTTTTATTCTGCTCGGAAATTTTTGGAGTTACGGTTAGAGCAATAGTTGCTTTTAGAAATAAAAAATAACAGGCAATAGGCGCAACAATCAAAATTAAAACTATCAAAATTACAATACTTGATTTTCCTTTTGAGAAAAGGGATAAAATATTCTTAATATTTATTTTTCTGGCAATACCGGATAATAGACCTAAAATAACAATTGAAATATTTCTTAAAATTTTACTAAATTCTTTGGAAGATTTAATTTCAACAGGTGCTTCATCAGAATCAATTTGAGGAATTTCTTCCCTGTTTGCATCGCTTTGCAAAGCATTGTGGGCAGGCTTTTCCTCAAGTTCTTGAACTTCTCTTTCCTCTTCTTGACGGACTGGCATTTTTGCAACATCAATATCCTTGACAAATCCAAAATCCTCTGCCTCTAACTTTTTGTAGAGCTTCGGTTGTTCGAGAGGCTCTTGATTTACAGTTTTTGACTCCTTAGCTAACGGAGTGAATTCTTCTGAAGTACTAAAATTTCGCATGCCTTCTTTATCATGAGTTTTAATAGCTGCAGGTACATTTTTTTCTAGAACCTCAAATCCCATTTGTGTTGCTGCGCCAAACAGAACCGATCTTGCATCAAAACCTTCCGGAAGATTAGTTATTTGAGGAAGATGGAGAAAGGGTAGGCTTTTGCTCCAAGTGTGCGAAATAAATTCCTGACTTAAATCTTCTTTTCCGTTAAAGATAATAATTCTGGATGGTAAAATTTCCGGAATATCAAAATGCTTAAGAAGAGTATCGACAGTAAAAGGGATAGAATCATGAATTTCAGAACTTTTTGTTTCTATGCTTTTTCCGGCTCTCAAAAGCGTTACTGTCACACTTTTTTTATTGATCTCGGTAAGTATTGCTGAAACAGGTGATCCCTCTTCTTGTTGGAGCATGTGGGCAATAGCTTGTGAGATAACTAAAAATCCAATCGGAATTAATTCCAATTCTTCGCTGGCTTTTTTGAGTTTTGAAAGATACTCTTTTTTTATTTGGTCGTTATCTGTCCATGAATCTTTAACTCCAAAAATTGTTTTTTGTGTTTTTATGTTTTCAGGCAAAGATGATTCTGCTTGAGAAATTGCTTT
>CAIQLZ010000052.1 GCA_903872785.1 Candidatus Levyibacteriota bacterium | reverse complement strand
CTATTTAAAGAGTTGCAAATTCAAAATCAAGTCCTCCGGAAAAAAGAATTTTTAAAAAGTTCAAATTTAAAAACCAGCACTCTTAAAGGACCCCCGAAATCTACCTTGTCAGGCAATTGCCAAAAGTGTCAGCGTTAAGATATAATGATTACATGAAAATCAATGTTGCACATGTTGCCAAATTGGCAAATCTACCGCTAGAACCGGAGGAAATAAGCAAATTCGAAAAACAGTTATCTGAAATTTTGTCCTACATAGAAAAGTTAAAAAAAGTTGATACTAAAAATGTAGAAACTACAAGCCAGGTTACGGGATTAATGAATGTTGTCAGAAGAGACGAGGCAGTGCCTTCTCTTACTCAAGAAGAAGCGCTCTCAAACACCCACTCACAAAATAACGGCTTATTTAAGATTAAGGCAATCCTTGAATAATGAATTTAAATCAACTGACAATTAGGCAGGCAAAAGACGGACTGAAAACTAAAAAGTTTTCCTCCGTTGAACTAACCCAAGATTGTCTTAAGCAAATAAAAAAATTCAATCCGCTTCTCAATTCTTTTATTACTATTACTGAAAAAGGAGCTTTGGAATCAGCTGTCAAAGCGGACAAGCTGATTTCCGGCAAACAAAACTTGCCACTTTTGGGAATTCCGGTTGCTTTAAAAGATCTTTTCTCAACCAAAGGCATTAAAACTACTGCGGCAGCGAATGTTTTAAGAAATTACGTTCCTGAATATGATGCGACAGTTGTCAAAAAAATAAAAGACGCCGGTGCGGTTATCCTCGGAAAAACTAATTTAGATGCCTGGGCCCACGGATCCAGCGGCGAAAATTCAGATTTCGGTCCGGCAAAAAACCCTTGGAACACGGAATATGTACCGGGCGGATCATCCAGCGGCTCTGCGGTATCTGTAGCTTCAGAGATGTCTCTTGCAGCCACGGGCACTGATACAGGCGGATCCATCAGGCTTCCGGCAAGCTTTAATAATCTTGTCGGATTAAAACCAACTTACGGCAGAGTAAGCCGTTTCGGCATAATTGCCATGTCCTCATCACTTGATTCAATCGGGCATTTGACAAAAACCGTTGAAGACAACGCCCTGTTTTTCGGAATAACTGCGGGCTCTGATAAATTTGACGCAACTACCTTACCTGACCTAACCGAAAATTTTACCAAAAATTTAAATACGGGAGTTTCGGGATTAAAAATCGGAATTCCCAAAGAATTTCTCGCATCAGGCTTAGACAGTCAAGTAAAAGCTAAATTTGAAGCAGCTGTAAAAACATTTGAAAATTTGGGCGCAAAAATTACCGGCGTATCGCTCCCCCACACTGACTACGGAATCGCAGCCTATTACATTATTCAACCTTCCGAAGTTTCTTCTAACCTCGCCAGGTACGATGGTATCCGCTATGGACTCTATCGCTCTTACTTCGGTGACGAAGCTAAAAGGAGAATTATGCTGGGCACTTATACCTTATCATCAGGTTATTACGATGCGTATTATAAAAAAGCAATGGAGGTCAGAACTCTCATAAAAAACGATTTTACTCAGGTTTTTCAAAAAGTAGATGCTTTAATTTCTCCTGTTTGCCCTACTCCCCCATGGAAATTAGGAGAAAAAGCAAATGACCCCCTGAGGATGTATTTATCGGACGCTTTAACTGTGACTGTAAATATTGCGGGCATTCCCAGCCTTTCAGTCCCTGCGGGTTTTTCTGCCGACAACTTGCCGATCGGAATTCAGATTATGGGAAGGCAACTGTCTGAAAGCCTTTTATTTCAAATCGGAAATGCTTTTGAAAGACAAACACTTTACTATAAACAAAAACCAAATCTATGAATTACAAAGCGGTAATCGGCCTGGAGGTCCATGTTGAGCTTAAAACAAAATCTAAAATGTTTTGCGGATGCTCAGCTGACTATTTTACCGAGAAGCCAAATACCCATACCTGCCCCGTCTGCTTAGGTCTGCCCGGGGCATTGCCTGTGCCGAACAAAAAAGCAATCGACTATTGTCTAATGATCGGTCTGGCCCTGAATTGCCGGATTGCCAATTTTTCTAAATTCGACAGAAAAAATTATTTCTATCCTGATCTGGCCAAAGGATTCCAAATCTCCCAGTATGATCAGCCTTTTTGCCTGGATGGTGTCATTGAGCTTTCAAATGGCAAAAAAATTGGCATAACGCGTGTCCACATGGAAGAAGACACGGCTAAATTAACTCATCAAGGTGACTGTTCTTTAATAGACTTTAACCGCTCGGGAGTTCCGCTGGTCGAGATTGTTACGGAACCTGATTTTGAAAACACTCAGGAAGTCGTCGAATATCTGAAAAAACTGCAACGAATAGTCCGTTTTCTGAACGTTTCCGATGCGGATATGGAAAAAGGCAATATGCGTTTGGAGCCGAATATTTCTTTGAGAAAGGCGGCTACAAGGCAGTTGCCGCGCTATAAAGTCGAAGTAAAAAATATTAACTCCTTCCGCTTTGTTGAAAAAGCAATCGCCTATGAATTAAAAAGACAGGAAGAAATTTTGACTGATAAAGCACTGCCATCTCAGGAAACACGGGGTTGGGATGAGAATAAACAGAAAACAGTTTCCCAACGGATTAAGGAAGAAGCGCAAGATTACCGGTATTTTCCCGAACCGGATATACCGCCGTTACACTTCTCAGAGACTCAAATATTAAATTTAAAATCTCAAATGCCGGAAACGCCCTCCGCAACATTTGCCCGGTTTAAGGCAAATTATAATTTAAATGAGTATTATACGGAAATTTTAACCAGAGAAAAATCATTAGCAAATTTCTTTGAAGAAACGGTACGAATCGGCAAAAAACATAAGCTTAATCCGAAGCAAATAGCTAATTTTTTGATAAATAAAAATGTCGATATTAACTCATTTCTACCCGCTAAGCTAGTTCAAACCATTTTAAATTCAAGGCAGGAGGAACAAATAGACGTTATAGAAATGGAAAGAATAATCGGGAAAGTTTTAAAAGAAAATGAAAAAGCAGTAAATGACTACAAAAATGGCAAACAAAATGCAATAATGTTTCTATTAGGCCAAGTCATGAGAACAACAAAGCAAAAATTAAACGCGAAAGAAGTAAAAGAAAAATTAGAAAAAATTTTAGCGCAGTAATTATGGAGCAAAAAACTCAAGCCCATGAAGCATTAGCTGACAGAAAGAATCCTTGGCAAAATAAGCTGGAAGAGCAAGGTCTTAATTTTACAATAATTCCCGGCAGATTTTTGGAAATACCCAAGTTAAATTTTCAAATAGGTGAAAAAACAGGACTCATGGTGGAAAACAGAGACATGAGGTTTTATTTAATTAACAAGGTGTCTTACTCTATTAGAAATGAAAAAAAATGGGCAGTTGTGTATGCGGATACAGATAATTTAAAGACTGCAAATACAAAATACGGAAGACCTTTCGGTGATATGGCAATCTTATATGGGGCAGCAGCCGTTACTCAACTTGTTAACAAGGCCAAGTTAAATCCTAATGCTGAAATAATACCCCTTAGGGAAAATCACACAGCTGATGAATATTCCGTCTGGCTTTTTGACCTGTCAGATGAGGAAATTAAAAAATTACATAATGAAATAGATTTAAATCTCCATAACGGAATACATGTTAATCGTGATGAGCTTATGTTCCATTTTTCAATTTCCGCAGCGCTCATGGCATATAGTGATTCGCGTATCCAAGGACAGCTAGAGGAAACTATAAGGTTCTTAGCGTCTGGTGACAATCGCTTAGCGTATGATTTCTTTCAAAATTCTATTAAAAATATTCTTGAAGAGGATGTGGCAGAAATAAAAATAGAGAAAGATTTGGATAGGTTAAATAACCTACCTCAAGATGAGCTTTTAACCGAGACTAATATGGATAAGTTTATTAAGGGTATTGCCACAATTTTCGGAGATTCCAGATTAAGCGAGCCCCTATTGACTGTTTTATTGAAATTTGCGAGTGCAAAAGCCATTACCTTAAAACTAGCTGAATCTGCCAGGCAAGAAGTTTTTATTAATCTTTTGAAAGAAGTAGGCGTTAGTGAACAACAAATTAATGAAGCCAAAACTCCGGATGATTTACTTAATATTTTCAAGAGCCTTTTTGGCTCCTAGATATGTCAGATTTTGTTCATCTTCATAATCACAGTGAGTTTTCACTTTTGGACGGGCTTTCAAAAATAAAGGATATTGTAGCCCGCGCAAAAGAATTGGGAATGAAATCTATTGCCATAACCGATCATGGCAATATGTACGGAACAATAAAGTTTTACAAGGCTTGCCTGGAGGAAAACATAAAACCGATTATTGGCTGTGAAATATATGTCAGCCGAAGATCAAGACACGATAAAGAAGCAGGCATAGATACGGATTCAAACCACCTGACTCTTCTTGCAAAAAATAATATCGGTTATAAAAATTTACTGAAAATCGTCTCAATATCCAATCTTGAAGGATATTATTACAAACCAAGGACCGATATGGATCTTTTAAAAGAACACCACGAGGGATTAATCTGCCTGAGCGGATGTATCAACGGATATGTTGCAGAACCTCTTTTGCAAAATCAGGAAGAAACTGCTAAAAAAAGGGCCAGTATCTTATCGGAAATTTTTGGAATTGACAACTTTTATATAGAGCTGCAAAAACGCATCGGAGATAAGGAACAGGATATTCTGAATGAAAAATTAATTAATCTTTCCAAAAAAATGGGAATTCCCGTTGTGGCGACTAATGACAACCATTATGTTAATAAGTCCGATGCGGAGGCGCAGGAAATTCTTCTTTGCATACAAACTCAAACAACTATTGATACAAAGAACAGAAGGCTTTCCATGATTTCTTCTCCGGATTTTTACATAAAAAGTCAGGATGAAATGAAAGGTCTTTTCATTCAAATTCCGGAAGCAATAGAAAATACCGTAAAAATTGCCGACATGTGCAATGTCGAAATAACCTTAGGTAAATGGATTATGCCTGTTTTCGCTGTGCCCAGCAAAAAAACTCCTGCAGAATATATTGAAGAACAAGTTACGAAGGGCTTAAAAATAAGATATCAAAAAATTACGCCTACCATACAAGAAAGGTCAGATTATGAACTATCGGTTATCCTTAAGAAGGGCTATGAAACATATATTCTGATAGTTGCGGACTTCGTAAATTGGGCTAAGCTTCAGGGTATAACTGTCGGACCAGGAAGAGGTTCCAATGCGGGATCTATTGTGTCGTATGCATTGGGAATATCCGACGTTGATCCGTTATTTTTTAAATTACCTTTTGAAAGATTCCTTAATCCGATGCGTCCGTCGCCTCCCGATATTGATTTGGATTTTGCCGATAACCGTCGCGACGAAGTTATCGAATATGTAACGCAAAAGTACGGCCGGGACAAAGTCGCGCAAATAATTACTTTCGGCACCATGGAGGCCAGAGGAGCAGTCAGGGATACGGGACGGGCCCTGGGTATGCCTTATTCTGGACCTGACAGAATTGCAAAATTGATTCCTCCTGGCTGGCAAGGTCATGCCATGACCATCGAAAAAGCAATCGATCAGAGTTTTGAACTAAAAATGGCTTATCAATCGGAGCCGGAAACAAAAAGACTACTTGATCTGGCGAAAAAATTAGAAGGAGTGGCGAGACATGCATCAATGCATGCTGCCGGAGTTGTTATTGCAGACAAACCTTTAATTGAATATACGCCTCTTCAAAAAGAAACAAACGGGGAAAAAATAGTTACCCAATATGACATGTACACTGTCGGAGAAGACGGAATCGGGCTGTTAAAGATAGATTTACTGGGACTTCGAAATCTAACGATCATTCAGGAATCACTCAGATTTATTAGTGAGAATCAACAAAAAGATGTTGATTTGTCTGCATTGTCATATGAAGATAAAAAAACCTATGAACTCCTTTCAAGCGGAGAAACAACCGGAATTTTCCAACTTGAATCATCGGGTATGCGTAGATACATTAAAGATTTAAAACCGACGAGTATTTTTGATCTCCAGGCCATGGTCGCTTTATACAGACCCGGTCCGATGGCAAATATTCCGGAATTTATCAGAAGGAAGCATAATCCAAACTTAATAAAATATCCCGATCCCCGTCTTTCGGACATTTTAAAGGAATCTTACGGAGTAATAACCTTCCAGGATGATGTACTTTTAACGGCCATAAAAGTTGCCGGGTATTCCTGGCTTGAGGCGGATAAGCTAAGAAAGGCAATTGGGAAAAAAATTTCGTCTGAAATGAAAAAGCAACATGATCAGTTTGTGGAAGGATGCGTTACCAACGGAATGACCAGAAAAAAAGCTGAAGGGTTCTGGATATTATTTGAGCCGTTTGCCGGATATGGTTTTAATAAGGCTCATGCGGCAGGGTACGCGAGTATCGCCTTCAGGACGGCTTATCTAAAAGCCCATTATCCGGTTGAATTCATGACGGCTTTATTAACTGCGGAGTCGCGCGGAACAACCGGTCCCGTAAAGAATGAAAAAATTGCCCAAGCGGTAGCGGAATGTAAACGTTTAGGAATAACCGTATTGCCTCCCGATATCAATAAATCACAAAGCGATTTCTCCATTGAAAATAAAATAAATATCAGATTTGGTTTAACTGCGATTAAGAACGTCGGGACGGCAGCAATAAAAGGCATCTTGGACGCACGCAGTAAAGGTAAATTTAAATCTCTTGAAGATTTTTGTTTCAGAGTTGATCTCGGACCCGTAAATAAAAAAACTATTGAAAGTTTAACCAAGGCGGGCGCCCTGGATGCTTTTGGCAACAGGGCGAATATTCTAATGTTTTATCCTGAAATTGTAGCTAAAACCCATAGCAAGTTAAAACAAGAAACGGAAGGACAAACAAGTCTTTTCGGACAAGCTGAGGAAGCAAAAGTAAAAAGTAAGATTTCGGAATATAAAGTTGACGACTTCTCCCTAAACGAAAAATTAGCTTTCGAGAAAGAATTTCTTGGTTTTTATTTAACTTCGCATCCTCAACATGATAATCTTGTACGCGTCAAAACGATGATTTCTCACGAGCTTGAATATTTAACAGAAGAAGAGGTGGGAGCAACCGTAAAAATTGGCGGAATAGTTGAATCATTAAGAAGAATATTTACTAAAAAAAACAATCATGAAATGGCTTTTTTGCAAATCGGCAATGAAAAAGGTCTTTCGGTAGAATGCGTTGTCTTCCCAAGAATATTCGAACAATATAAAAACCTATTGATTAAAGACTCAGTAATAATTGTGGAAGGACATTTAGATACCAAAAACGGAAGACCCGCGATCATTGCCGATAAAATTGCGCAAATTACAACTTCTTGACAGACTAGGGCACAACATTTAAAATCTAAATCAGATGCTTTCATTTGCGCCTGAAACAATATTTCATATCGGCTCATTTCCTGTAACCAACACTTTCTTGGATACGCTGTTAGTAGACGCTTTAATTATTTCCGGGGTCATCTACGTATCAAAAATAATGAATTTAGTCCCCAATAATCTTCTTCAAAATTTATTGGAATACATCATCGAAATTTTTTATGGACTAACGGAGTCAATTTCCGAACATGCCGCCGGAAAAATCTTTCCGTACTTCATGAGTTTTTTTCTGTTTATTCTCTTAATAAACTGGAGCAGTCTTATTCCGGGAGTCGGAACATTGGGTTTTTATGAAAAGGGCAAACTCATACCCCTTTTTAGAGGAAGCACCAGCGATTTGAATATGACCCTGGGATTAGCCTTAATTTCACTGGTTGCCACGCATGCCCTGAGCATTAAAACGGTAGGAATAAAAAATTATCTGAGCCGCTATTTTTCTTTTAATCCGATAAATTTATACGTTGGTATCCTGGAAATTGTTTCAGAAATAACTAAAGTTGTTTCGCTGTCATTCAGGTTATTCGGCAATATTTTTGCCGGTGAAGTTGTCTTGGTAACAATTTCCTCGATTTTTGCTTTTGTGGTTCCTCTTCCGTTTTTAATGCTGGAAATAATTGTCGGATTAGTCCAGGCCTTAGTATTCTCAATGCTGACAATGGTCGGAATGGCAATACTGACAACAGCGCATAACGAATCTCACTAAAATCACGGCAAAAACCTATTGCGCAAAAAATATTTATAATGTAAAATGAACCTAGACACAAAATAAGAGGAGGTGAAGTTGTTTATGAATTTTAGTATATCAGGAGGTTTGATTATTGCGCTCGGCGGTGTCGGACCGGCATTAGCAATTGGCTTTATCGGAGCAAGAGCAATGGAAGCACTCGGAAGAAATCCCGAAGCCTCGGGAAAAATTTTACCTGCGATGCTCCTCGCTATGGCATTTGCCGAAGCAATCGCAATTTATTCTCTAATTTTGGCTTTCGGTAAATAATTCCAGCTGAAAATAAGAAAACTTTCTAGACTTATGGAAATTATAAAAAATTTTGGCCTAAATCCTGTACTTTTGGGAGCTCAGATAGTTAATTTTTTAATTATCTTGTTTATTTTGAAAAAGTTTTTGTATAAACCGGTTCTCAACACTTTACAAAAAAGGCAATCAACTATTAAGAACGGACTAAAACAGGCAGAGGAAGCAAGAGAAAAGCTGGAAAAAGTAGTAATCGAAGAAAAAGAAATCTTAAAACAAGCGCAACTTCAATCCAGGAAAATAATTGAAGATGCCAAGGAAGAAGCATTAGACGTATCCAGAAAAATCAATGAGAATGCCAAGACACAAACAGAAAAACTTTTGAACGATGCCAGAGAACAAATTGCCAGAGAAACGATCGGAGCCGAAAAGAAACTTGCGCTAAGCACAAGCAAACTGGCTGTTGCATTTTTAGAAAAAACAGTCAAAGAATTGTTTTCGGCCAAAGAACAGGGGGAGGTAATCGCTCATGCTCTCAAGAAAATAAATACAAGCTAAATATGAACAAAAAAACTATCGACAGGCTAGTAACAACCAGTTACCAAAATGATCTCCTTGACCAAAGAAAGGTAAATAAAATTGCTTCATTAATCAGCCGGCCCGACCTTAAAAAATACCTTAACGGACTAAAGTTTGCAGAAAAAAAGAAAAACCTCATAATTGCCAGTCCTGTCATTACTGCGGACCTGAAAAAATTTGAAAAATTGTTCCCGCACAAGAAAGTTATCCTCAAGAAAGACCCGTCACTTATATTAGGCATCCAAATTACCGACAATGACGTTGTCTATAATTTTACGCTGAAAGATTCCCTGGATAAGATCCAAAATTATCTTGAACAAAATTATGATTGACAATAATAAGATTATTGAAACATTAGAAAAGAAACTGATGAGCTTCGGAGGAGATAGTAAGACACAAAACGTCGGAACAGTTACTAAGAATACCGATGGAGTAATCACCGCAAACGGACTTTCCAATGCCTTCATGGGGGAAAAGATTATTTTTGAAAATGGCAGCGCCGGAACCGTCTTCAACTTGGATGAGGACAATGTCTCAATTATCCTCTTGGATGATGCTTCGGGAATCAAAGAAGGAGATGCCCTGAGAACAACGGGGGAAATACTTTCTATTGAAGTTTCGGAAGATTTGTTAGGCAGAGTAATCGATCCTTTAGGGAATTCTTTGGACAACAAACCAAAAATAAAAATAGGTAAGAAGATGCCCCTGGAAAAAATTGCCGCAGGAGTAATTGACAGAGAACCGGTCTCCGTGCCGCTTAAAACAGGAATTAAGGCAATTGACTGCATGTTTCCGATCGGACGCGGACAAAGAGAACTGATCATCGGAGACCGGCAAACAGGTAAGACCGCAATCGTAATTGACACCATTATAAATCAGAAATCCGATAAGAGACCCGTTGTTTGTATTTATGTGGCAATCGGACAAAAAAGAAGCACAATTGCCCAAGTTATTGACAGATTAAATTCTGAAGGCGCAGGTAGCTACAGCATTGTTATATCTGCAAGCGCATCCGATCCCGCAACCCTACAATATTTAGCCCCATATTCAGGTTGCGCAATAGCAGAATATTTTTTGGAAAAAGGTAAAGACGTCCTGATTACGTTTGACGATTTAACGAAGCATGCTTGGGCATACCGGCAGATATCCTTAGTTCTGAAGCGTCCGGCAGGAAGAGAAGCTTATCCCGGAGATGTTTTCTACCTTCACAGTAGGCTTTTGGAAAGATCTGTCAAATTGAATAAAGAAAACAAAGGCGGATCAATAACTGCTTTACCAATTATCGAGACTCAAGCAAACGACATTTCAGCCTATATCCCAACCAATGTTATTTCGATTACCGACGGGCAGATTTATTTACAAACAGACCTTTTTAATGCCGGTATTAAACCGGCCATAAATATCGGGCAATCAGTATCAAGAGTCGGAAGCGCTGCTCAAACAGCGACAATTAAATCCGTCTCGGGAAAGCTAAAGCTTGAGCTTGCGCAATACAACTCTCTGGCTGCTTTTGCCCAATTTGGCACTGAACTTGATGCAGCCACCCAAAAACAGCTTGACAGGGGAAAAAGATTAACGGAGATTCTAAAACAGCCTCAATTCTCTCCTCTTACGGAAAATTTGGAAGTGATCAGTATTTATGCAGTCACCAGCGGACTGATGGATGATATTCCAACAGATTCATTTCCAAGATTCGAAAAAGAATTGCATGAATTTGCCAAAAAACATTATCAAGATCTTCTGGAGGCGCTTTCTAGCGGGGAAAGACCAACGGAACAAACGCTTAAGCAGATTAATAAATTGGTAGAAGTGTTTAAAAAAAGATTTGTATAGATTATGGCAAACTTACTACTGTTAAAAAGAAGGATTAAAGCGGCCGGCAACGTCTCTAAAACAACCAAGGCAATGCAGATGATTGCGGTTTCAAAATTAAAAAAGGCTCAAGATGCAACTTTTGCAGGAAGACCGTATGTAGAAAAGCTTTCATCGATATCTCAAAACGTCTTGGGTAAACTAAACAATGAATCTCTGCATGTATATATGAAAAAAAACGACAGCAAAAATAATCTGGTCATTATTCTTGCTCCGGACAAAGGTCTATGCGGAGGATTAATTACCAATTTAATCCGCAGAATAGTAAGCTTTAATAACGAAAACAAAAATAATCTATATTTAACGGTCGGAAAAAAAGTTGAGTCAACAATCACAAATTTGGGAGCCGAATTGATTGCTTCATTTAAGTTTGGCTCAACACTTCCCTCTTTTAATATGGTTTTGCCCATCGCACAAATTATTGATGAATATTTTCTTTCCCGAAAAGTAGGTACAGTTAAAATAATCTCCACCAATTTTACCAGCATATTTTCCCAAAAACCGGTAATAACCGATCTTCTACCCATTGACTTATCGCAAATTGAATCTTCTTCATTTAGCCTTTTTGAGCCGCTTGCAGATGAATTACTTCCTCCGCTGCTTCGGCATTATCTGGAAATGACAATCTACCAGCATCTGCTTGAAAGCTATGCATCCGAGCAGGGAGCAAAAATGGTTGCAATGCAAAATGCAACCGACAACGCTTTAGAGATTGTTCAGGATTTACAGCTTGAGTATAATAAAGGACGTCAGGAAAAAATTACTAATGAGATTTTGGATATAGGAAGTGCTGCTTTTACCTTTGCTTATGAGTAAAAATAACAAAAACGAGGGAATTATTATTCGGGTAGCGGGTCCTATTGTTGACGTTCGTTTTGCCGATAATCCGCCTCCTATTCATGAAGCTCTGGAAATTGACCTTGAAAAAAATACAAAATTAGTGCTCGAAGTTGCCTTCGCTATGGGAGACAACGAAGTAAAAACCTTAGCAATGGGATCAACCGATGGACTGCAAAGAGGAATGAAAGTTAAGCGGACCAATTCTCCCATAAAAGTTCCCGTAGGCTTCCCAACCCTAGGAAGAATATTCAACGTTTTGGGACAAACAGTTGACGGCAAACCTTTTGACAGTAATCATAAAAATCTTTCCTATAACCCTATTCATCATGCCGCACCTTTATTAATAGAGCAGGAAACCAAGCAACAAATTTTAGAAACAGGACTGAAAGTCATTGATCTGATTGCCCCATTTACCAGGGGAGGAAAAATTGCGGTTTTCGGAGGAGCCGGGGTCGGAAAAACAGTTATTGTTAAAGAACTTATCCGGAATATCGCAACTGAGCATCAGGGACATTCAGTATTCGCGGGGGTCGGAGAAAGAACCAGGGAAGGAAATGATTTATGGCTGGAGATGAAAGAAGCAAGGGTCATGGATAAAACTGTCATGGTTTTCGGGCAGATGAACGAACCCCCGGCAAACAGAATGCGGGTTGCCCTGACAGCTTTAACAATGGCAGAGTATTTCAGAGACGAAAAAAGAGAAGATGTTTTGCTTTTTATCGATAACATTTTCCGGTTTGCTCAAGCTGGCAGCGAAGTATCTGCCCTTCTCGGAAGAATGCCTTCTGCTGTCGGATATCAGCCGACTTTAGCGTCGGAAATGGGTGAGCTTCAGGAAAGAATTACTTCAACAAAAAAAGGTTCAATAACTTCCGTTCAAGCCGTCTATGTTCCGGCCGATGACTATACCGATCCGGCACCGGTCACAATCTTTGCCCATCTTGACGCTACAATCAATTTAGAACGTTCGATTGCAGAGCAAGGCATTTATCCGGCAGTTGATCCTTTGGCCTCGACATCAAGAATCCTGGATCCAAATGTGGTCGGTCAGGAACATTACGATGTTGCCCGTGGTGTACAAAAAGTGCTGCAAAGATATAAAGATCTTCAGGATATTATCGCAATTCTCGGAATTGACGAATTATCCAATGAAGACAAACTAACTGTCGCCAGAGCAAGAAAGATTCAAAAATTCTTAAGCCAGCCAATGTTTGTGGGGGAAATTTTTACCGGCCAGGCCGGAAGATATGTAAAAGTAGAAGATACCGTAAAAGGATTTAAAGAGATTTTGGAAGGGAAACATGATTCCCTCCCCGAAGCGGCATTTTATATGATCGGAACTATTGATGAAGCAGTTAAAAAAAGAGTTAATGCTGATACCGAATGAACCTTCTTTTCGAAATCATCACACCCGAAAAAGTAATTTACAAAGATGAAGTAAATGAAATTACTGCCCCGACGGTTACTGGTGAAATCACAATTCTTCCTAACCACGTAAATCTTTTAACCCAAATAACTCCGGGTGAACTAATCGTCAAAAAAGGGAACAATCTGCAGCACTTAGCGGTTACGGGAGGTTTCCTGGAAATTCAAAATAATAAAGTGAGCGTACTGGCTGAATATGCCATAAAAGCTCAGGACATCGAAGTTGCACGCGCAACGGAAGCCAAAAAACGTGCAGAAAAAGTCATGAGCGAAAAATCAACTGATAATGAACTAAGAGTTGCTCAGGCGGAAATGATAAAAGCAATTCTTGAGCTGAAGATTGCCACAAAACACAAGAAAAGGGCTGTTTAGTAGCTCTATTGAGCGCCTGAAGTCTGTTTTTTTGCAAGAAATTCTTTGCCTTTACCAACCTGAGTATTTATATCTACTCCCGTTTCACAAAGTATGCACGAATCAGATTTATATTTTTCCATATCAATTTTTGCTAAAGCATTCACTTTAATTCCTTCAATGTCTTTTGTTTTGTCTTCACGGCGGTCAGCAAGAACAGCAAGACCAATAATTTTGCCTCCTAATTTATTAATTGCTTTTATAACTTCCGCCGCTGAACCACCCGTTGTCAGAACATCTTCAGTTACCAATATATTCTTCCCGACAATAAAGGCTGAATATCCCCGTCCAAAAACAAAACTTCCATCTGGCTGTTTCTCAGCATAAACGCCATGAATTGTTCTTCCTGTTATTTTTGTCAAGTGCTGCGCAGTCAGCGATTCCAAGATCACTCCGCCAACTGCCGGACCGGCAACCACATCAATTTCTTTATCTTTAAAGTCTTCCGCAAACATACCGCAAAGTTCCCAGATCTCTTCCGAATGCGGATAAATGGCATCCTTATTAATATAGGAAGATCCATGTTCACCATTGGTATAAACAATATGACTATTTGCAATTATCGCTTTAGTTTTGTTAAATATCTGCTTTATTCTTATTTCGCGGCGTGAAACATTAATCTCATTGCGCCACTTCATGGCCTCCCTACGTACCGCTTGAGCATAAGTCTCATTTTCCTGCAGCTTAGGAAAGATAACTGCCCTGGAAATATTAGCAATCTCACCGCCAATTTTCGTATTATATCCTTTAGAAATATCCTCAACCTTGCCCCCCTGAGCCCCTAATCCGGGTATCAAAAGGAGCATTTCATCACCGACGATCTTTCTGACTTTTTTCATCTCTTCCGGATATGTGGCTCCTACTACCAAAGTAATGTTGTTGTTTTTGTTCCACTCAAAAGCCGCCATGTAGGCAACTTTCTGATATTCTCTTATGTATGCCCTTTCATAAATTTGAGCTAGATTTGAATTATGATCAATTCCCTCTACAACCCCTTCTAAATTTGCGAAAAATTTAAATGCTTCCTCAGAAAGATTTTTCAGATAAACCTTATCATCCTGGATATCTTTTGCTCCTTGATTTGAAGTTCGGCAGAGAATAACTACCCCTTTATCTTTACGGTTTAAAAACGGCAGGAGCGCTTCGCCTCCAAAATAGGGATTTACGGTAACAGCATCTACTCCCAAATAATCATAGGCTGCTTTTGCATATCCCAAATTTGTATTGCCTATGTCTGCCCTTTTCATGTCCCCGATAACCGCGATTTCCGGATCTTTTTCCCTGATATATTCAATTGTCTCCTCCAAAGCATTCATGCCGGCAGTACCATACTGCTCATAAAAGGCAATGTTTGGCTTATAAGCACAGACCAAATCGTGAGTAGCGTCGATTATTGTTTTTCCGACATCTCTTAACGTTAATCCTACGTCCCCATATGGACGTATAAGATCTTTAGGGAATTGAGGATGATCAATATCTAAGTCTAATCCGACACAGAGCAAAGTGTTCGCTGATTTTTGTCTTTTCTCTATGAAATTATTAAAATTTTCCTGACGAGGCTGGATTTCTGTTTCCCTTAGCGCTTCCTTAGACATAAGTATTAAAACCAAAAACACCCTTTCGGGAGGGCATTGCGATAAATTTATATCACCGGCAAACTCTTGTCAAGATATCAAGATTAATTGCTCTTTGAAAACAAATCTACTACAATATATGCGTAATCCTTGCCGATGTGGCTCAGTTGGTAGAGCGGCGCTTTCGTAAAGCGTAGGTCGTGAGTTCGATCCTCACCATCGGCTCTGCAAAATAACTTATGCTTAGATCCAGGATATCAAGAAGAACGGAGCAGAAAACCAGGAAAAATCTTACTTTAAGTGTCCTTGGCATTATTCTCATAATTTTCCTGGCCTTAAAGTTTGGAGTTCCTCTTTTGGCCAATCTTAGTATTTTTTTATCAGGTTCCCAAAATACAGAAACAAAAATTCAAAATGCAGTATTTATTGCGCCGCCTGTTCTTGATTTTTTTCCTGAAGCAACTGCAAGTGCCAATATTACAGTTTCAGGAATTGCATCTAAAAAACAAACGGTAAATCTCTACATTAATGACGAATTAACCAACACAGCTGTTGCTGATAATAACGGGAAATTTGTATTTAAAGAGGTTTTAAATCCCGGAGAAAATACTGTAAAAACTAAAGCAGTCGTCAATAATAAGGAAAGCGATTTTTCGAATATTTTAACTATTTCTTTTAAGAATGCTCCTCCTTCCCTCAATATCACCTCTCCTTCCGACAATCAATCTTTTTCAAAAGACCAAAATACCGCTGTAATTAAAGGGACAACTGATGCTGATGTAAAAGTTATAGTTAATGGTTTCTGGGCTATAGTAGATGATTCCGGCAACTTTTCCTACACACTTTCTCTCCAAAACGGAGATAATCATATAAAAATTGTTGCTACTGATCCAGCCGGAAATAAGAATGAAAAAGAAGTAAAAGTCAATTATTCTCCTTAATTGCAATAATTATCCAAAGCCACAGCATTATAAATGGATAAAATAAACTGTTGATAAACATACTGTTAATAAATACGCCCGTGATTGAAGCAATAGCTAAAACAGAGGAAATTTTAAAAACCCTAACCCATAAAAAGAGATACAGAATAAAACCCACAATTCCGGTAGTGGCAATTACAAACAAAAAACTATTATCCGGTGCACTGTCGGCATGGCTTTGAGCATTTGCTCTGTTTCGTAACCCATAGCGGAATTGCGCATACCTATAAGAATTAAATCCTACTCCGATTAAAGGATTATTTTTAATTATTAATAATGCATTTCCGGCAGTTTCAAGACGCGCCTCTGATGAAACAGCCCTAAACAGATTGACATTCTCAATATTAAAATACGCGGATGCCATACAAATAAAAATAAATATAATTCCCAACAGCATCACTATTAACATTTTTTTATTCATGAGCGCAAATAAAATGCTTGATCCTGCAACAAGCATAATTAAGGAACTTCTGGAAAAAGTCAAAAATATGGCTCCTAAAGTTAAAGTCAAAATTAAACCGATTAAAAAAGTTTTCTTCTTTAAGAATAAACATATTAAAAACAAAAACACTTAAACCAACAACAAATAAGGTTACAAGAGCACTCGCAACAATTCTCATTCTGTTTGTAAGTCTCAATTGCGGTTTTGTTTTTTGTTTCAACATAACTCTCAATCGTGGCATCTTATTTTTTTATGATTT
>CAIQLZ010000051.1 GCA_903872785.1 Candidatus Levyibacteriota bacterium | reverse complement strand
TGTATCCGCACCATAGGGAGCAATAATTTTCGCATTCTTCGGCGTTAAGGCATCTACAGCTTGACCCGCAAGAATAATGTCAGGATGCTGAATACTGTAATAATCACGAACTGCATACCAGCCAAAGGCCAGCATGAAAATAACGCTAATTGCAATCATCAGATAAGAAACCCAACGGCTAAATGCATCTTTATTTTCAAGAATGAAATCTACGCCTTTGGCGAAAAATATTGCCAGGGTCGGAACAATCAGAATCTGGTAGTAATCATGCTGAACATTTCCGTCAGCCATAACAATCATGTAGGCTAAAGAGGAAATAATAAAAAAGAAAAAGAACCAACCCTCTTTTTTATTAATTTTCCTAAGCATTCCGAGAACTACAAACGGCAGTCCCCAGTAGCCTAAAATAAGCCGGGAGATTCTGTCGGCAAAAAGCCACTGGAAAAATGCTCCTTTAAACCGAATATGGTTTCCGTTAAACAGCCAGTCGCTCCGGGCAATTCCGGGTAAAAATTCCTTCTGAGTCATCCAGATACGCCAAAACCCCAGAGGCATAACTGCCAGAATCAGAAACAGCCAAAGCTGCCATTTTTTTAAAAACCCGAATCCAAACCGGCGCACCGCCAGATAGATCAAAGGCAGCGTAAAAAATAAAGCGTAAGGCTTAAGCAAGAAAGAGGCGGCAATAAAAACCAGGGACAGAAGAAACTCAAAACTTAAAATTGAAAATTCTGAGAGCTCTATCCAATTTGAGAAAAAATATGTACCCGCAAGAAGAGAGGCAACCATCAGCTGGTCAGGCAGAATGGTGCGGCCGTAATAGATACTGTATGGAACGAAAGCAAAAAAGAACGAAGCTATTAACCCCGCCCGACGACTGACATACTTTGCCAGCAATAGATAAAGAAAGACAATCGACAGAAGGCAGGAAAAAATAGTCACTAGTCTTCCCCATTCTTCCAGAGTGTAACGGGCAATAACTTTATAAAGCCCTGCCTGCAAAACATTGTAGATAGGAAATTCAACAAATCTGTAACCCTTAGGATTATCCTTTAAAGAAACCGCTATCGAAAGATCTTCAAACTTCGGGCGCAAAAGATCAAATCCGTTTTTTACAAAATTTCTGGAGACCGCTGAAGTATCCGCCTGGCGCCAGGAATGCCAATCCGCAACCGGCCAGTTAAAATGATAAAGTCTTACGAAAAAAGCCCCAATAAGAATAATCAACAAGAGAAAAAATTCCGATTTTTTCATTATTTAACGCTATTGTATCGCATTATATTCTTTCCTGCCAACTTATCTTGGCGGATTAAG
The DNA here is from genome assembly GCA_903872785.1 of Candidatus Levyibacteriota bacterium. GTDB lineage: Bacteria > Patescibacteriota > Microgenomatia > Levybacterales > UBA12049 > GWB1-37-8. Next base: position 8,631 of record CAIQLZ010000051.1, on the reverse strand, counting down.
AAGATTTATCTGCCCTTTTGTTCCCCTGACAACTTCATCCACGTTTCCGTCCTTGTCAAATCTGAATACATGTACACTTAACGACTGCGCTCTCTTATTAAAGGCCGAGTTTATATCCGAAATCGTATAAACTGCAAGATTAGGATTTTTAAACGTCAGCCAGAGAGCATCCTTTAATCCTACCGGCCATACCCACGCTTCCCCGGTCCTTATAGGCGGATTAACAAAATAAAACTGCAGATCCTGTCTTATCCAAAAATCCTTAGCATATTCCTCAACCGAAATAAGCAGTCTTTGAGACTCGTCACCGGATATTTTCCAATCCGTATGCAGCTTCTGCAGCTCAAACAGCTGAAACATAGAATAAACAAGCGCAATTATAATAATGCAGGCCATACCGATATTTCTACTGCTTATTTTTACGAGATAAAGATAGGTTTTTTTAAATATTAATGCCAAAAGTACGACGAACCCAAAGGAAGAAAGATAGCTATAACGGGAAGTTATATTACCTAACCCTAAAAACGGCAGTAAGGCAATTAGGAAAAATAAAAATCCGAAAATAATAATCTTCCGCTCTTTTTCCTCTCCCCTTTTCAGAATTATCCTTGAGATAGCTACAAAGCCAAAAACCGCCAGAAGAAAAAGCGGTATTGCGGCAACGAGATGCCCTTTTAAAAAGTTCCTTAACAGCTCATAAAAAGGCAAAGACTGGGGCCCCATAAGGCTCAAAAGCAGATATCCAAACATATTCCCCAGAATATTGTACGGAAGCTTAAGAAGGCTGTAACTGTAATCTCCGCCAAACCAATGACTATTGGCTAAGAAACGCAGCCCTAAATACGGCAAAAGAGGAAATAAGAGAATCAGATAGGAAACTTTTTGAGACAATTTATTGATGATTGCTTTTTCTTCAAAAATAAGGTCGTAAAGAATTATGAGTAGTGGAGCGACAACCCCAAGCTCATGAAATAACAAGCTAAGAGCAATGGAGATTAAGGAAAAAATGAAATAAAATATTTTCTTCTTTTCTTTCCAAAGAATAAAAAACAATAAGCCAAGCAGAATAAAGAAGGCATTAAAAAGAAAACCCGTTGAGGAAATCCAAAAGATTGTTTCATGATAACCGGTCAGAATAAGGAATAAGGCGGTACTTATAACGGCTACTGCATAATTCTTCAGAATCTTTCTTAGAACCAGGAATAATAATACACAGACTCCGAAATGAAGTAAAATCGAGACCAAATGGTACATTGTCTGATTAAGCCAAAACGCCGAATACATGAGGGAAAAATAAAGTTTTGTTCCGGGACGGTAGAAAAACCCGTCAGCCTGCGTAAAATAATTACCTATATTTGTGCAGCAACTTGAAACCCACCTGAGCCAAGTAAAATCATCCCCTACGAAATAATTCGTATACATGGAAGAGAATAACGCCGCAACTGCGGTAAAGACATAAACAATAACCGCAAAAGGGGAAACTATTGCTTTTTTAAACCCTCCGAAAAGGTCTATCTCCTCTTTGGAATACAGATACAAAATGCCAATTGTTACACCCATTAAAAGCCAGTACGTAAAAGCGATCTTGGAAGCCTCAAAAACATCAATTAAAAAGGCATTCACTCCCAGCCCGAAACTCCCCGCCACAAAACCGACAATGAAACTTCTGGCAACCGGAGAATCCACTTTCGACAAAAGTTTTTTAATATAGATTCCGGCTGCAATAAAAACCGAAATAAAAGCAATAAATCCGAATAGTCCCGATTCGCCTAGAATACGCAGGTAATTATTATCAACCGCCAGACTGACTGAACCGTAACCGCTTCCCAAGAAAATATTCCGCTTGAAGGCCTCAAAGGTATTCGGCCACTCCCCCTGAAATCTGGTAGTAAAAGATAAGTCGTAGGCTTTTGCCGTCTTAACCAAATAATCGCCGTAAAAAGCACTTATTTCTTCTGACTGAACACCGGATTTAGTGATCAATTTCTGAGAGAAATACCCGTCTACTTTTTTAATAACCGGGGAGAGGGGAAGATTGACATAACTTGTTCCCTGCGGAAGACTTTCTCCGGTTGAGCTGTTATTTGCCTCCACAACCAAGGCAACTACAGGAGGAATCAGTTCAAAAGGCACTGTTGCCGAAGTAGTTGCGCTTAAATTTGCGACTGCAGTCTGCACTCTTTTGATAACCTTTCCTTTAAAATATGCCGCCGGTACTTCCTTAACCTGACCGATTGCCGCACCTGTCTTGGCATCAACCAAAACGTTAACTTGGGCTACCGTACTCTTAAACCGCTGAAGAAGGCTTGGAGAAAAAATCAAAAGCAAAAAGGTCAAAATGAGAAGGGACACTATAATTATTTTTTTCTTCTGAAGAATTAAGAGTAATAACAAGGAAAGCAAAAGGGCGAAAAAAGAAATCCTGGATACAGTCATGAAAAGAAGAACGAATCCCAAGGCAGATGTAATGAATAAGAAAGCTTTAAAAATTATGTTTTTAAATCCGAAGGCCAAACTTACCAGAAGAGGAATTATTAAAACCAAATATGCAGCCAGATCGTACTGCCCCGCAAACGTGGACGGCACTCTGGACAAATCAGAAAGCTGGATGGGAATTCCTTTGGCAAATTCTTCATTCATGGTTAAGAAGGCCGGAAATCCGAAAAATTTCTGCCCAAAACCATACGCTATAACCAGAAGGAGAACAATTACCAAAGTTACCCCGACATAAGAAATGTATTTTTTCTCTTTGATGCTGGCAAAAGCAATAAAGAATAAGGACATGTACTCTATTCTTCTTAAGAAACTTAAGAAAGCCACATTGGAATAAACGTTCGCAAGGACGGGAAAAAGCAGCATAACCCCATGAAGCGTCGATATACCCCCGACAATCCAGAAAAACATTACCGGTATGGTCAGGGGAGTTTTTAAAGAAACTTTTTTTAACAAAAGGAGGATTACCCAGATAAGAACGGCAAGAGCAACGCTAAAATCCTCAAGTCTCACATAAACCCAGGTATGGGTAACGTTTAAAAGCGGAAGTTTCGGATAAAGAGGAATAAATGCGAGAAGAAAAAGCGTAAAAATAAATAGTAAATTATTTTTGATCCATTTTAAAATTTTCATAATTAAGCTATTGCCTTTCTGTATCTGTCTCTTAAATCCTGATTGAATGTTAAAAATCCAACCAATATCAGGACTTTTGCCTTTACGGTTAACAATGTTTTAGCAACTAAATATTCTAAATTTGTTTTATGTTTTTTGTAAAAATACAAAATGCCTTTATAGATATTAATTATAGCAAATGCTCTATTGCCACTTCCCAGAGACTTATGCCTGAGTATCAGATTGGGATAAAAATAAGTTGAAAAACCAAGTTTTTCTGCCCTAAAACAAATTTCCATATCTTCTATGTACATAAAAAGTTTTTCATCAAATCCGGATAGTTTTCTAAAAATATCCGATCTTACCATCATGCAGGCACCGCTAACCCAGTCTACTTTCTGAATCCGATCAGGACTTGATCTCAAAAAGCCAAGCCGCTCAAAACCCAACAGCATAAGCGCAAGATTAAAAAGACTGTAAAATTTTCCGCATGACCGCTGGACTGAACTATCATCATTCATAAGTTTTCCTCCCAAAATGCCAACATTCGGATTCTTGTCCAAAAATTCAGCCATTGATAAAAAACCTTTATCCAAAACACTGGTATCAGAATTTAGAAATAGAATATATTTCCCCTTTGCATTCTTTGCTCCAAGATTACATCCCCTTCCAAATCCCACATTTTCCTTATTTTGAATTATGATTAAATTTGAAACTTGAGACTTAAGAACAGAGATTTCCCTTAACGATCCATCGGATGAAGCATTATCTACAACTATTATTTCAAGCTCTTTCTTTTCTAATTCTGGTCTATATTGAGAAATAATTGACTTAAGACAGACAAGCGTTAAATGTTTGGTATTGTAGGACAAAATAACTATGGAAAGTTTCATTAATTATCTAAACCAAGCAGCGCGGCCAAGTCGGTAATTTAGATTTTTTACATCTCTTTTGCCTATTTGTTTTGCAGGCACTCCCCCGACAACTAAACCTTCTTCAACGTCTTTCGTAACAACAGCCCCTGCCCCGACAACCGCTCCTTTTTTTATCGTTACTCCCGGAAGGATAATGGCTCTGGGGCCAATAAAAACATAATCTTCAATAACAACCGGGGCGGAAACCGCACAAAAAGCAGGATCCTTAATATTATGCTGGGAATTATAAATCATTACTTCGGTTGCAATATCTACATGATTACCAATCGTTAGTTTGTCCCGACCGTCCAAAACTGCACCCTCGCCAATAATCGAATCTTCTCCAATACTGATGTTGGCTACATTATAAAAACTGGCCCGTATGTGCAAAGTTGAACCCCTACCTATTTTCATACCAAAAAGCCGATAAAAAAAACGGCGGTAATGATGACATGAAACGTACCCCACCCAACGCAATTTCATGTTAACAAACTCCAACCAAACGGCTTTTATTCTTCCTATAATTCTATTCATTGGCAATTTTTGTTATAACTTTTAAGGTTTCCCTGGCTGTTTTTTCCCAAGAAAACTTCTTAACCTGCTCGTAGCCTTTTTTTATAAGCTTTTCTCTTAACTTTTTATCATTAATTACTAATTCCAAGCTCTTTTTTAGATCATCTGTGCTTTGAGGATCTACATATAAAGCCGCATCTCCTCCGGCCTCAGGAAGGGAAGAAATATTACTGGTTATAACCGGACACCCATATTCCATTGCCTCCAGCACAGGCAATCCAAATCCTTCATAAAGGCTAGGCAAAACAAAACAGAGAGCATTTTTATAGAAACAAGGTAAATCTTCATCAGGAACAGAATCCAAGAATTTTACTTTATTTTCAACTTTATATTTTTTCGGAGCAACTAAAATTTCCTCATAGAGCCAGCCTTTCTTCCCGATAATAACCAACTCAATATCCTGATTAAGCTTCGAAAAAGCCTCTATCAAACGGGAAACATTTTTTCTTGGCTGTAATGTTCCCACAAACAAAATATAATCTTTTTTAATACCGTATTTTTCTCTTAATTCCTCCATACTTAATTCTTTATACCTTATGCCTTCTGCTTTCTTAATCCCAGGATAAGTTACCGCAATTCTGTATCCGGGAATCCCATATTCTTTAATTATATCATCTTTACTTGCCTGGCTTATTGTAAAAACGCCCTTTGCTTTTTTGACAGAATATCCTGTCCATTTAGTCAGCTGATTAAGATCATTAGGCTTAAAAAGCTCCGGAAATCTGATATAGGAAACATCCAATATTGAGATTGCAGATCTGCTTGGCGCAAAAATAGGCAGATAATGAGTCGGAGACAGAAAAACATCAGGTTTTGAACGTCTGAGCAGAAATTCCAAAGAAAGTCCGAAAAGTGTCCATAACTTTCGAGGTCTGATAATTTTATAATGCCAATTCGATGACTCTTTAGGCAAATCTACAGTTGGGCTTTGAGGAAGATAAATTAGATATTTATTTTTCTTGTCAATTTTATGCAAATTTCTAAGCAATTGGTAACAGTATTCACCGCTTCCGACTCTCCTGGGTAAACCAGTTCTTTGGTCATATCCAAATCTGGGCACAACTGCTTCATAACCATTTATTCCAATAAGCATATTAAATTCCCGGATAAATAACTTTTAGCCGCTTGTCTTCAAGTCTTAGTATCTCCAGCGCATCTTTCTTGGTTGATTCAGAAATGCAAAATATCATCCCTGACTCTTTTTTGACCCATTTTAGCTTGCGTTTCTGAACTTCAACTATTTTCCTGTCTGTTTCAGAAGGATACTTATAAACAATAAGATCATATAAAATAGTTGCCTTTTTCGCTTTTACCGTCGGCGGCTCGGTCCAATCGGAAGTAATAAAAACATCCACATCTCCAATTAACCACTCTATCGGCAAAATATGCAATTTATTCCAAAGCAAATCCAGTAATAAAGGCGGAAAACGAAAGGTTTTTATTTTTAAATTTTGAGATGTAGATTTGAGATTTAAGATTTGAGATTTGAGATTTTTTCTTAATGAAGAAAAGAAAAACACGTATTCATTTTTATCATCTATTTTTAATAAATCCCTAACTAGATTCTCAACAAATGCGGAAACCCCTGTTCCTTCGTAGGCAATTTGCGATATATCTATCCCAATCTTCACTCCTTAATTGTACCAGAAAATACAAAGCTATAGCTATTTTTTGAACAAATAAAAGATTATTGCCAGGAGAAAAAATGCTGCAGCATACCACGTAAGACGCTCAGCCGTAAAGAAAATCCAGAAAGAAAAAAGAGGAATTGATAACGCAAGACATAAAATCCCACATGCAACTACTAATTTAGGGCTTCGCTTGAATATTAATAATGCTAAAACTATAAAAAATGCAATATCTTGTATCTTCATAAGGTATAATCTAAAATATATTCAGCACTTTTTCCCTGCAAAGTTTCAAAAGATGCTGGATGAATTATTGCATAAAATCTATTAAATGACAAAAATCTCTCTTCCTACCAATTTCATTAAGCATACCAGCAAAAACCCCATTCAAAAATTTTTAATTAATAATTTTTATTCTTCTTTAATTTCTATAATCAAAGATCTATCGCCCAATACCATATTGGACGCTGGCTGCGGAGAAGGATTTACCATGAATAAACTTAGCAAGAATGGAATTGGTAAAGAAATTGAAGGAATTGAATATATGAAAGAAGCTATATCTCTTGGTAAAAAACTTTACTCTGATTTAGCTATCAAACAAGGAAGCGTTTACGAACTTCCCTATAAAGATAATTCTTTTGATTTAGTAATCTGCACGGAAGTCCTCGAACATTTAGAGGAACCCGCAAAAGCACTTAAAGAAATACTGAGGGTCTCAAAAAAATATTTAATCATAAGCGTTCCTAACGAACCTCTATTTATGGTAAGTAATTTCTTAAGAGGGAAAAATTTATCAAGGCTGGGAAATGATATGGGACATATTAATCATTGGAATCCCTTCAGCTTAAAAGAATTCTTAACTCAAAATAAAATAAAAGTTAAAAAAACAAATCTTCCTTTTCCTTGGATAATTATTTTGGGAGAGAAGTAAGCTTTCTCGGCTTAAATAAAACCCACAGAACAAACAATAAATACAAGCTCCAAGCAACTAATGGCGAGAAAAATAGAAAAATTAGATTGAATGGATCCAGTATTCCGGTATTATTCGTTGCCAAAAGAGGCATTCCTGATCCCCAGTATGGATTCCAAAGCAAAGGCTGAAATTTCCTAAGCATATCTATTCCCAGCGTACGGAAAGGAATGATTTACCTAAAAACATCATCTGCAACCGGCTTATGAGAAACCAATAATTTTCCGGAAAAGGATATAAATCGCGGGGAAAAAATTGCCAGAAAAGAATTATCGAGGGAACAAGGAATAGTAGTAATATCAGAATTTAGAAAAAAACTTCTTAAATTGCATTTTTTGCGTCTTATTCAGTTGAATACTTAAGATTGAAGTCTTTTTGCCTTTTTGAATAAATATTAATAATTAAATCTGCCAAAAAACCGGTGAAAAACAACTGAAAACCACTAATTACAAGAAGCATTCCAAAAAACAAAAGAGGTCTTTGGCCAATTGCTATTCCCTGAAAATGTAAATAACTTAAATAACCCAAAATTATTACGCCTAATAAAACAAATATTTCACCTGCAACTCCGAAAAAATGAAAAGGCTTTTTGCTATATTTACTTAAAAAAAGCATTGTAAATATATCGGGTAAATCTTTCCAAATTTTGGAAAATCCATATTTTGATTTTCCATACCTTCTTTCATCATGCTCTACTGCGACTTCTGTTACGGTAAAACCCTGATCATGAGCTAGAAGTGGTATAAATCTATGCATTCCCCCATAAAGATTTAAACTTTTTGCAGCCTCTTTGGAATATAGCTTCAAACCACAGTTGTAGTCATGAAGCTTAAGTCCCCAAAAAATAGAAGTTATGAAATTAAAAAATTTCGAGGAAATTATTTTCACGATTGAATCATTTCTTTCTTTTCTCCATCCGCAAACAACATCCCAATTCCCCTCTTTTATTTTTTCGAGAAGCTTGAAGATTTCTTTCGGCTTATCCTGCAAATCCGCGTCCAAAGTTACAACATAATCCCCTTTTTCTTTTTGAAATCCCAAAGTAAGAGCTTCCGCTTTTCCACTATTTTTTCTGAAAGAAAAAATCTTTACACTTTTGTCTCTTTTTTCAATTTCTTTTAAAATTTCCAATGATCCATCTGTTGACCCATCATCTACAAATATTATTTCGCAATCCCAGCCAAACTTCTTGATTGAAGCGACAAGTTCTTTATGGAAATTATTCAAACTTTCTTCCTCATTATAAGCAGCAACAACAATACTTAACATAGTCTATATTTTACCATTTCTTACTTATATAACCAAAACCCAAAAAGCCTACAACAACTAGCAAGGTTGTCCCACTAATCCATAGGCCAAAATTAACCCACTTCTGAGACTCATAATAGATATCCAACGTATAATTTCCATTTTTTTTCAAAACAAAACTATTAAAAAGCTT
>CAIQLZ010000050.1 GCA_903872785.1 Candidatus Levyibacteriota bacterium | reverse complement strand
TAGCTTTTTCATTCATTTTTTTGATAAAAGCACTTTCTCCGCCTGGATAATTTTGGGCGAGAGCCAAAGCTGCATCATTTCCGGAAGGAAGAAGCATTGCATACAAAATGTCTTTAAAAAACAATTTCTCTCCCACCGTAAACCCCACATTTACTCCTTCTACTCCTTCTGTCTTAATTGTTAAAATGTCATTCATTTTGTAATAATCCAACCCGACTATTGCTGTCATAATTTTTGTGGTTGAGGCCATAGAGAATAATAGATTTGGATTTTTTGCAAAGAGCACAACTCCTGAATATTTGTCCATTATTATAATTGCTTTTGCTGAAATATCAGAATTTATTGGAGATTTAAAAACCGGATATTGGGCCTGAGAGATCGTCAAAGGAATTTTTTTTATTTCTTTATCAAAGATGTAATATCTCAAAGCTAAATCTAAAAAAGCGCCGCTTAATAAAATTAAAAGGCACAATGACATAAACGTATACAAAATGTGCCTTTTTTTCTTTTTGAAGAAATTAATGGGAAAACCTTTCATCTACTCGCTCCATGTCTCTTGGGAAAAGACTTGCCTCTCTGACATTTTTGAGTCCAAGAATATTCATTGTGATTCTTTCACTTCCAAAAGAAAATCCGCCCTCAGGTGGCATACCATATCTAAATGCCTGAAGATATATTTCACTCTTTTCCAAATCTATTCCTCTTTTTTTGGCATTCTGAACTAATTTATTATAATCATTTATTCTTTGTCCCCCTGTTAGCCACTCTGTTCCCTGACCGATTAAATCAAAGCTTAACGTATACCCGGGATCCTCAGTATCTTCGAAAGTGTAAAATGGTCTTTTTGAAACAGGATAATGAGTAACGAATACTAAGTCTGAGCCTTTGTTTTCCAAAGCCCATTTACAGATTTCCCGTTCATCTTCAGGCTGCAAATCAGGATCTTGCCGGTTATCCCTTCCTGTTCTTTTAAAGATAATTTCTTGTGCTTCTCTTAACTTTAGTTGCGGAATTTTCGCCGCCATTTTCGGAATGCTTACATTATGTGTTTTAAGAATGTCTGCATTTTGGTCATTTATGCTTTCGATCATAAATTTAATTACATATTCCGCCATATCGATTACATCAAACCAACTTTCAATAAAACCAAACTCCACATCAAGTGTGGTAACCTCTGTCAAATGCCTCGTTGTTACAGACGGCTCTGCTCTTAAAGTCTTATTTACACTAAACACTCTTTCGAAAACCCCAACCATAATTTGTTTATAGAATTGCGGACTTTGCGCTAAATATGCTTTGTGATTAAAATATTTTATTTCAAAAACTTCGGATCCCCCTTCTGCCCCCTGAGGAATAATTACAGGAGACTGATATTCGGTAAAACCTTTCTTTTTGCAAGCTTGCCTAAAAGAATCTATGAGTGTTTCTTGCACTTTGAAAATACTGGCTATTTTCGGATGACGAAGAGTCAATCCCCGATTATCTAACAGAGTTGGGAGTTCAAGATTAAGGTTCTTCCCTCCCATATCAAAAGGTAAAGTTTCTGCTTTTGCTAAGATAATAATCTCCTTAGCTTCAAGTTCAACGCTGCCGGCAATTGAACTCTTATCAACCGCATTATCAGGTCTTTTTTTGACAATTCCTTTTATTTTAACTGCAAATTCCGGTTTTACATCCTTTACGGCTTTATAAGCATCTTCGGACACATTGGCATTTACGACTATCTGAAGCATTCCCGATCTATCTCTAAGACTTAGAAAAATGAGCTTACCATGATCGCGCCTTAGATGAACCCATCCCTCAACTATGGCCAATTCACCAACATGATTAACGGTTTCTGAGATCAGTGTGCGCATTTTTGCTATTATATCAGGCTTATCTTTTGACATTTTACATTTATTATTGTATATTAGATCTTTAATCTTGACAAGCAGCTTGTCAGGTTGCTGTCAAGCGGTATAATAGTTCTATAACTTATAATTTATAAATTATGAAGGATACAATGAGAGAAGATATTGTAAGAGGTGAACCTTTTGAATTTGGAGCTTATAGACCTCTGGGAAAAGGGGAAGTTGTAAATAAGGAACATATTCAGAACATACCGACTCAGGGAGGAAAAGCGACTGAGCCATATGTTCCCGCGCGTATTTACGGACCTACACCGGCCTCAAACAATACTCCGGCAAGAAAAGGCAAGTAAGTTTAAGTATTTTTCAGGGAAATTTTAATATCTTTAATTTTTAGCTGCAATCTTTTTTCTCCATTCCACTCATTCTCATCGAGAATAAAGACAATATCTATTTTATCTGCGATATTGATCGGTTTTTTTTCCCCCAATCCGAATCCAATTCCCTCAAGTATAACTCCTGTTTTTTGACTACCAACCGTTAATTTTAAATGCTTACCTTCACTCCCCACCAGCCTTACATCTTTAACTACAACCCCCCTGCATATAAAGACCGGCTCAGGGTTTCCCATTCCGAATGGACTTAACTCCTGTAAAGATTTATATAATTTCACATCAACAGAATACAAGGGCAACTCACAATCAATCTTAAGACTGCGGGTAAGTAAATCCTTATTTAGTAATAATTCCGCTTTCTTCTCCAGGACCTTTTGCAGCAACGGAAGCTTTGCCGTCTCAACAGTAAAACCGGCAGCCATTGGATGACCTCCCGCATCCAGCAAAAACTCCTGAGCACTTCTTATAAATTCAATCATGTTGAATCCCTTTATTGATCTTGCTGACGCTTTACTGAATTTTTCCCCTTTAGAGATGACGATTGCAGGCCTATAAAATTCTTCGACCAGCTTTCCCGCAACTAATCCGATTACGCCCTGCTCATAACTTTCGTGGACTATAAATAATAAGTTTTTTAATTTTGATTTTTGGTTTTTAACCCTTTTAACGGCATGTAATACTGTCTGCAAAGTTATATCCTGTCTTTCTTTATTGGTATTTCCCAGTAATCGAGCAAGGTCTCCTGCTCTTTTCGGATTTGTTGTACAAATTAGACGCAGACTATCCATTGCATATTCAAGTCTTCCCATCGCATTAAGCCTGGGAGCAATTATGTGTCCTATTTCATAAACTCCAAGAGATTCCCTTACTAATCCTGCTTCTTTTAATAATTCCAAAAGTCCAATTCTTTTTGTTTTTTGAAGCTCTTCCAAGCCAAATTTAAGAAGAGTTCTATTCGCCCCTTTCAGAGGAACTAAATCTGCAACTGTTGCCAAAGCCACTAATTCAAGATGGGTTTTGTTCTTCCTGAGCTCTTGAGTTAACATCCAGGCAACTCCTGCCCCGCACAGCTTTGTCGTATGAACAATTGCCAAAGCACCGGGTAGTTTTTTGGGCTTTACATGGTGATCGGTAATAAGCACATCTATTCCCACTGCGCTTGCAAAATCCACTGCGGTATTTGCGACAATTCCGTTATCTACTGTTATAATCAGTTTTAAATCCTTATATTGATTTTTAATATTTTCAATTCCCTTAATCGACAGCCCATAACCCTCATCTATTCTATGGGGAATATATGGCATAACTTTTGCACCCAGGAAATTAAGCGTTTCCCAAAGAATTGCCGTCCCCGCTATCCCATCAACATCGTAATCTCCAAAAATAACAATTCCCTCTTTGTTTTTTATTGCCAGTTTTATTCTTGCAATAGCTTTTTTTAATTGCTTTTCATCAATTCCAACGCTTTCAATGGTAACTTCCCCAAGTTTTGGATTTAAAAACTCCTCAATTTCTTTCTTGGTTTTTATTCCCCTATTTTCCAGAAGTGTTTTTATTACTTCTTTTACCCGCCCATTATTTAAAATCTCCCATTTCTTCATAAAGCAAAATTCTTTGTTATACTATAGCAGTATGATAAAACTTATTCCAGAAGAAATACTGAAAATCTACAGGGAAATGCAAGAGGCTAATTTTGAAGCATATTTAGTCGGCGGATGTGTTCGTAATATGCTGCTAAAAAAACCCATAAAAGATTGGGACATGACCACAAACGCAACCCCGGAAGAGCTACTTAAAATTTTTAAAGACGGATTCTATGATAATAAATACGGAACAGTCGGCTTACCCATTGATATTTCCGGACAAAAACAGGTCATAGAAATAACAACCTTTCGGACGGAACACGGATATTCCGACAGAAGACATCCTGCAGAAATATCCTGGGGAAAATCAATAGAGGAAGATCTTGCGCGCCGTGATTTTACTATCAATGCAATTGCTTTAAAATTAACCGCTAACGGCCAACAACTAACAACTAACTTAATTGATCCGTATGATGGACAAAAAGATATTGCCAACAAGCTAATCCGTGCCGTAAGAAATCCAAAAGAGCGATTCAAAGAAGACGCTCTCAGACTTTTAAGAGCCGTTAGAATTGCAACAGAGCTTTTTTTTATAATTGAAGAAGACACCTGGACAGAAATAATTTCCGACGCGCCACTTATTACCAACGTTTCCAAAGAAAGAATCAGAATTGAGCTTTTAAGAATCTTAGAAAGTGAATATGCGCATGAAGGAATTATGCTTTTAAAAAATGCTAATCTTTTAGATTATATTCTTCCCGAACTGCTTACCGGAATTGGAATTTCTCAGAAAAGACCAGGCCGGCATCATACGGATGATGTATTTACCCATAATATTTTATCTTTAAAGTTTTGTCCGTCAAAAGATCCGATTGTACGGTTTGCAGCACTCATACATGACGTTGGCAAACCAAAAGCAATGTCCAAAGACAAAGATAATCTGGTAATTTTCCATAATCACGAGGTGACGGGAGCAAAAATTGCCGCTGAAATTTGCGAAAGATTAAAATTTTCCAAAATTGATAAGGAAAGAGTTGTTAATCTAATCCGCTGGCACATGTTTGGCGTTAATGAAAATCAAACCGATAACGCAATCAGAAGATTCATCAGGAAAATCGGAGTCGAAAATGTTAAGGACATGATGGATATAAGAATTGCTGACAGGCTTGGCAGCAACAGACCGGCTGATAGCTGGAGACTGAAACTTTTTAAAGGAAAAATTGAAGAACAATTAAAACCGGCTAAATTTTCAATTAATGACCTGGCTATTGACGGGCATGACATAATGAAAGAATTAAATATGAAACCGGGACCTAAGATCGGGGAAATTCTCCAAAAACTTTTTGAAGAGGTCGATAGAAATCTTGCGAAAAATAACAAAGAATATCTCCTCAAAAGAATAAAAGAGCTTGATTAGCATAGCCTAAACCCCTATAATTACTGCATTAATGAAAAGATATTTTACGTCCGAATCCGTAACAGAAGGACACCCCGATAAGATCTGTGACCAAATTGCCGACGCCATATTGGATGCTGTTTTAAAAGATGATCCGAATAGCGCTTGTTGTTGCGAAGTATTTACAACTACCGGCCTTGTTCTGGTAGGAGGAGAAATTACTACCAAAACTTACGTTGATGTTCAATCAATAGTACGCAATGTTTTAAAGGACATCGGATATACAAATGCCGACTACGGAATTGATTACAAAAGCTGCGCCATAATAAATACTATCCATGAGCAAAGTAGCGATATCGCTCAGGGAGAAAATCCTGAAAAAGCTATTCATAAGGCTCAGGGCGCAGGAGATCAAGGCATGATGGTTGGTTTCGCCTGCAGAGAAACTCCTGAATTAATGCCGCTTCCAATTACGCTTGCTCATAAAATGGCCAAACGTTTAGCCGAAGTTAGAAAGAAGAGAATAATTTCCTATCTTCGTCCGGACGGCAAAACTCAAGTTACAGTTGAATATGATCAGGATAAACCAATTGGCATTGAAACTGTTGTCATTGCCGCACAACATAATGCTGAAATTCCTTATAAAAAAATCCGCGCAGATATTATTAAAAATGTAATAAAGCCTGTTTGCGGTAAATTATTAAATGGTAAAGCAAAAATTTATATTAATGAAACAGGCAAATTCGTTATCGGCGGACCCCAAGGGGACACGGGCGTAACGGGACGCAAAATAATTGTTGATACTTACGGCGGAATGGCGCGTCACGGCGGCGGGGCATTCAGCGGTAAAGTTCCAAATAAACAAGACCGAAGCGGCGCATATATGGCACGCTATATTGCTAAGAATATTGTAGCAGCAGGCTTGGCTGATAAATGCGAATTGCAGTTGGCTTACGCAATAGGTTTTCCGCAGCCGGTCTCCGTACACGTTGAAACTTTTGGCACAGGAAAAATTGAGGATCATCAAATTGAAAAAGCTATCCGTGCAGTTTTCGATATGAGTCCTTCAGGAATTATCAAAACTCTTAATCTTAAACGCCCGATCTATCGCCAAACCGCTACTTACGGACATTTTGGAAGAAGTGATTTAAAACTTCCTTGGGAAAAAACTGATAGAATAAAAGAGCTGCAAAAATATGCTTAAACAAAAATTAAGAGATGAACTAAGACAATCAATGCTTGCCAGAAATGAACTTAAAACCTCAGTTCTGAGAATGCTTCTTTCGGCAATAAATTATTATGAAATTCAGAAAGGCGGCGCAGGATACGTTGCAACGAATGATGATGTTTTGTCTGTTATTCAAAAAGAGGCAAAACAAAGAAAAGATTCCATTGAGGAATTTAAGAAAGCAGATCGAATTGAATTAGTCGATAAAGAAACAAAAGAACTTGCAATGCTCAAAGCTTATTTACCTCAACAGCTGTCGGAAGAAGAAATAAGAAACTTAGTTAAGGAAACATTAAGTCAAATTGGGGCAAAAACAATGACTGATTTGGGGAAAGTAATGGGAGCATTAATGCCGAAAGTCAAAGGCAAAGCCGATGGCGGATTGGTCAGTAAAATTGTACGGGAATTCCTCTCCTAATTTTTGTTCTTTGTCTCTTTTTTTCTGCTACTTATCTCATGCCAAAGAACTAAGAGAGGACTTGCATTAAAAATGGAAGAATAAGTTCCGCTCACTACTCCGATCAAAAGAGCCACAACGAACCAATGAATGCTTTCTCCGCCAAACAAAAGTAAGGCAATCAATATTAAAATAACAGTTAGAGAGGTGTTCAAAGACCTGCCGATTGTCTGGATTATCGATTCATTAACAGTCTTTGGAAAATCGTATCCTCCCGTTTTTTTAAGATTTTCCCTGATTCTGTCAAAAACAACAATCGTATCATGAACAGAAAAACCAATAACTGTCAGGATTGCGGTAACAAAAAGAGAATCTATTTCAACATTTAAAAAATGTCCCAATATTGCAAAAATGCCTACCACAACCAACACGTCATGAATAAGCGCAATAATTGCACAAACTCCAAAGCGAAAACTACTTGCAGGCTTAGGAACTTGCCTAAAAGACCAAGTAATGTAAAGAATGATAAGAATTGAAGCGATTACCACCGCCTTTAAAGCATTAAGGGTTGTTTCCTGCCCTATTACGGGACCTATTGTTTCGAAATCCTGCTCTTTAACATCTTTAAATTGTGCCGCTAGGGCATTTATAAATTTAGTATTTTGACTCTGATCCATTGGAGATGTTCTGATAAAAATTTGCTTATCGGATTTCTCAGGACTTGCAGTTTTTAGTTTTTCGTCTTTCAAGACATTATTAACTGCTTGAATTTGTTTGCTGCTAACAGAATTATTGAAAGATAATGTCAGTCGGGATCCCCCGATAAAGTCAATCGAAAGATTAAGCCCCCACAGAAACATTGCGATAATCCCCGGAATTATAACTAATAAGGAAAATCCAAAATACCAATTTTTGCGCCCAATAATATTCATATTATTTATAAATTGTTCTTAAGAATGTCCTGGTTATGACTATTGCCGAAAACATGGAAATCAAAACTCCAATTGCTAAAGTTAAAGCAAAACCCTTAACGGATCCCGTTCCGTACTGATACAGAACAAAGCTTGTTATAAGACTTGAAACATTGGAATCCCGGATTGATGTCCATGCTCTTGAAAATCCTAATTCTAATGACTCATGCCATGATCTTCCAGCCCTTCTTTCTTCTTTCATTCTCTCAAAAATTAGAATATTTGCATCAACTGCCATTCCAATTGAAAGAATAAAACCTGCGATACCGGAAAGAGTAAGGGTAATTGCGTACGGAGTAATACTGCTTACCTTAAAAATTGAAATAATCAATAAGGTATATATTATCAAAGCTATGCTTGCAATAATTCCAAGCCTTCCGTATAAAACGGTCATGAAAATAATTATAATAAGTATTCCTAATATCCCCGCAAAAAGACTCTTTAATAAAGATTCACTCCCTAAAGTCGCATCCACGCTACGCTGTTGTAGATAAGTAAGAGGCACGGGCAATGCTCCCGCATTCAAAGATTTACTTAAAGTATTTGCGGATTCCACCGTAAATCCCCCTGTTATAACAGCATCTCCCGACAGAATAGGTTGATTTACAACCGGTGCTTCGATGACTTGTTGGTCTTCAAGAATTGCTACTTTTTTACCGACATTTCGAGATGTGATATCCGCAAACTTCTTTGCTCCTTCGCCTGTAAATTGCAATTGGACTTGCGGCTTACCGTTCTGAGAATCAAATCCAACACTTGTTTCTTTAAGATCTAACCCACCAAGATTTGTTTTTTTAGGATATGTGCCTAATGAAAGCAATACGCTAACTGGATATCCAGACTGAGTAGCAATAAGTGATGAAAATTCTTTCTGCGACTTAACTGAAACTGAAGAACTTGTCGCAGTTTGCTCCCAAAAAGAAAGCTGTGCAGTTGTTCCAATTATATTTTTTGCCTGATCAATATTAACTCCCGGCAACTCTACAATCACACGATAATCATTATTACTTACCGCGGTCTGAACAAGCGGTTCTGATACTCCAAAATAATTTGTTCTTTGATCTATGACTGTTTTTACCGATTCCAAAGCTTTTCCTCTTTGAGCTTGAGCTATATTTGTCATATCCGCCTTAAGAGTCAGACTCGTACCGCCCGCAAGATCCAGTCCCTTTTTAAAAGTTAGAGATCTAGTTAAAGAAAGAAAACCTTTTGAAGGAAGATTAATTAAAACCGTTAAAATCGTTAGTAGAATAATAAACCACAGAAGAACTCGTGGACTTTTTTTCATGCCAACATGCTTTCCTCGTCCCCATAGAGCATAACTCTAGATCCCAAGAGGACAGATAGTATAAATGGATCTCTTTTTTTCTTTCTGAATGAAAATTCTTCTTCCGTCATTACCGTATAATTGATTTCTCTTCCAAGTCTTTTTTCCTCTTCTCTTATTAGAACCGCCAACTCAGGCAACACAATTGTTCCGACAATGACAAAATCTACGTCTGTCGGCTTTTTTTCCATTCTTCTTGCAAATTTTCCCGAAAACATTGCGTATTTTATACGGCCAATTTTAACCCGGTTTTTTAACACTGCGTTACCCAAGCCGATGATTTTTGAACCCATTCTCAAAAGATCAAAATAAAAAGGGTAGTTTTTGGACAGCGAATAATATACCCTATTAGCGCGAGGTTCTCTTGTTAAGATTCCTTTCTTTTCCAAAAACAGAAGCTCACGTCTCACTGCATTAATTTCGTCTCCCGTCCTCCTTACCAACTCTCTTACGTGAAACATTTCTGAAGGTTGAGCCAACAGGACATTCAAAAGTTTTATTCTAGATTGTGAAGTAATTAAATCGGATAGCATAAATTCTTGCCCTGATTATACATCATTTAACAGTTACAATTCCATCCGTGGGCAGAATTTCGAACCAAATTGTTCCTCGATCAAACTTTATAGACGATCCTGTATTATCAAACAACAGCGTTCTAGCTGTTCTACTATCCTTTCTCCAAGTGCCAGTTATTTGTTTTCCATCCATAAAAATATTTGCACGGCCTGTTCCTTTTGTTTTATACAATAAATGCTCATTATTTGTATAACCATCATTTGCATGAGTTTGAAGCATATATAGTACTGCAATGTTTTTTGTAGTTAATTGCTTGTTGGTATTTCGGTCGACATGCGCCACTCCTCCGTTATTTCTTTTATATATGTTTGCAATCGGTTCATATATCCAATCTACGGCATATGCAGGATCCGTTGTCCAAAATTCCAAATGAATCGCTTGTGATGTCGGCCTCTGAGATGCTGATACGTCCTCTTTGAAGCTATATGGAACAAAACCTTTTGTCCAGGGTATTCCATTTTTGTCTTCAACTTTTAATTCCCTTGAAGTTGCAGCAAATTGCAACAGTTTATCTGTTGTCGAATACATTGTATGTTCTGTTGCTGCCGGATGCCCTAACCTATCATAATCTCTCCAAAATGTCGGAAAACCAATCGAAAATTGGTTCATATCATTGGCTTCGGCCCAACCATAATCTTCAATTTGACTTAATGCGTCTGCCGGACCGTCCTGATTGGCTCCCCCGACATGAGTATATAAAGGGCTTGATCCATACTCCGAAATAAAATCCAAGAAATAGGTACGGGCGCTTCTAATCGGACCGACCTCCTCAGCGCTTTGACAATAGAAAACAGATAAAAATCTGGTTATGCCGCCTTCCGCAACCGCTTCGTAAACAACATCAGCAGATGACAAACCTGATTGCGGACGGGCATCCTGATGATTTTCAATCATTATGCCCAAAGGCCTATGCTTTTCCCACCAATCCTTCTGTTGTTTTGAGTAAAGCGCTCCATTCATTGGGCAAGATTCTGTTTTTGGCAAAGTATTGTCAAACATCAAATTACCTGACGCTCCAATTGTAGGGGCCGGAGTCTGAACATTGCGAGCTACTGAATTTCCGGAAAAAAATATATATGAACTACCGGTAAAAATTAAATAAATAATTACTACTAAAATAACGCTT